>DGGP01000040.1 GCA_002392265.1 Firmicutes bacterium UBA3871
TCGGCCAGTTCGGCGTAGGCTTCTACTCGGCATTTATGGTAGCTGACAAAGTCACCGTAGTGACAAAGAAGTTCGGTGAGGACACAGCTTTCCGCTGGGAGAGCGAGGGTGCGGCAGGCTACAGCATAGAGCCTTGCGAAAAGAGCAGCCACGGTACGGATGTAACCCTTCACATAAAGGAAAACACAGCAGAGGAAAACTATGATACGTATCTCGATCAGTACGGCATTCAGAGCTTGGTAAAGAAGTATTCGGATTATATCACTTATCCTATCCTCATGAACGTAGAGACCGAAAAGGCTCTGCCAAAGGAAGAGGGCAAGGAGGACGAGGAAACAAAATACGAAACAGTCATCGAGGAGCGCACGTTAAACAGCATGGTGCCTATCTGGAAAAAGAACAAATCCGAGCTCAAGGATGATGACTACAATAACTACTACAGGGAAAGATTCTACGATTTCATGGAACCTGCGCTCCACATCCACACAAAGGCAGAGGGCCAGGTTTCATACGATGCGCTGCTTTACGTACCTTCCAAGGCACCGTACAATTATTACAGCAAGGAATACGAAAGAGGCCTCGCACTCTACACAAACGGCGTGCTGATTATGGAAAAGTGCGCGGATCTGCTTCCTGAATATTTCAGCTTTGTGCGCGGCGTAGTCGACAGTGCCGATTTGTCGCTTAACATTTCGCGTGAGATGCTGCAGCACGATAGACAGCTCAGGCTCATCGAAAAGAACCTCGAAAAGAAGATCAGCGCAGAGCTTATAAAGCTCGAGACTGAGGACAGAGAAAAGTATGCCGCATTCTTCAAGGAGTTCGGCATGCAGATAAAGTTCGGCTGCTACGACAACTACGGACTGAATAAGGACAAGCTGCAGGACCTCCTCGTTTACTATTCATCGCTTAACGAAGAACGCCCGACCACGCTCAAGGAGTACATCGGCCGCATGAGAGAAGGCCAGGAAAAAATCTACTACGCAAGCGGCGAAAGCCTCGACAAGATCAAGGCACTGCCTCAGACAGAAGCAGCCGAGGCAAAGGGCTACGAAGTGCTCTACATGACAGACCACATCGACGAGTTCTGCGTACAGATGATGATGAATTACGACGGCAAGCAGTTTGCAAACATCTGCGCAGCTGATTTCGACCTCTCCACAGATGCCGAAAAGGAAGAAATAAAAAAGGAAAATGAAGAGGCAAAGGATATCTTAAAGGTGATGAAGGATGCGCTTGGAGATTCCGTAAAGGAAGTGCGCTTTACAAATCGCCTCGCAAAATATCCTGTATGCCTGACAAGCGCGGGCGAGCTTTCCATAGAGATGGAAAAGACATTAAACGCAATGCCGACCTCCGAAAAGGTAAAGGCAGACCTGGTGCTTGAAATAAATGCCGATCACAAAATTGCAGGCAGCGTAAAGGCGCTTGCAGGCGACGCAGAAAAGTTAAAGGATTATGCGGTAATTCTTTACGATATGGCCCGCATGATTTCGGGACTCAGCGTAGAAGACCCCGCAAAGCTTTCCGAGCTTGTCTGCGGACTTATGTAAGAGAAAGAGACGATAATGGATTATATAAAGGGAACGATTGTAACAACAATCGGCGAGATTGACGGGGTCGAGGCTTTGCTGATGGACATGGGAATTGACTCGCTCGAAATAAACGACCCACGCGATATAGAGGATCTCCTTAACAAAAAGAACGATTATGACTGGGACTATATAGATCCAAAGGTAATGGCTCAGTCGGGAGAAGAGCCTTCAATCAGCTTTTATCTCAGTGATGATGAAGAGGGCAGAAAGAAAGCGTGCGAGGTGGAAAAGATTTGCGCCGAAAAGGGCTTTCACTGCGAGACCGGCGTAGTCAGCGATTCAGAGTGGAAGGATAAATGGAAGGAATACTTTAAGCCTGCTCACATCACAGATCGCATCGTCGTAAAGCCGACGTGGGAGCCGTACGCGAAAAAGGAAGGCGAGCTCGTAATAGAAATCGATCCCGGTGCGGCTTTTGGCACGGGAACACATCCTACAACCACGGGCTGCATTACGCTTTTGGAAAAATATCTGAAACCGGGCATGAGCGTTCTCGATGTCGGCTGCGGCAGCGGCATACTTGCAATTGCGGCAGGGCTTCTCGGTGCAGGAGATGTGCTTGGGATAGAAATCGACCCTGTGGCGGTGGAGATAGGACGGGAAAATGTAGAGCTTAACAGACTCTCCGGCAGAGTAAAGGTTTGCTGCGGCGATTTGACAAAGGGAGTAGACTACAAAGCGGATATTGTCGTTGCTAACCTGATGGCCGACCTTGTAAAAATGCTAACAGGTGATGTGGCGCGCCATATCAAAAAAGGCGGCATCTATATTTCATCGGGGATACTGCTTGAGCTTAAAGAAGAGCTTTGCGATTTCATAGAGGTCTGCGGTTTTGAAATTATTGACGTTTATGAAAACGAAAATGACGGCGGATGGTGTGCAATAGCGGCCAGACTGAAATAGGCAAATAAACTCGCGAGGTGGCTATGGGTAAAATATTTGTAAGTCCGGGCGAAATTTCGGACGCAACAATTGATATAACAAATCCGGGAGATGTTCATCATCTGACCAGAGTGCTGCGAGTAAAATGCGGAGACGAGCTCGAAATATCCGATGGAATCAAATGGGAATACGTTACCCGTATCGAGGAAATTGAAAAGGACAGAATCGTGTGCCGCATAGAGGATCGCCAGGCTCACTCGAGGGAACCGAAAACGAGAGTGACTCTCTATCAGGGCTTCCCAAAGGGAGCAAAGATGGACACCATTATTCAGAAATGCGTGGAGCTGGGTGCACACGAAATCGTGCCTGTATATATGAACAGAAGCATCGTCACCGACACAGGAAAAGGCGAAAAAAAGGCGGAGCGCTGGCAAAAAATCGCAGATGAAGCGGCGACTCAGTGCAGACGGGGAATTCGGCCAAATATAGCCGTTCCCGAGAAAGCAAGTAAAATATTTAATAGCATTGTTAAACATAAACTTATCGTTTTATCCTATGAAAATGAGGAGGGCAGATCGCTGAAGGATGCACTTGCCGATTTTAGGAAAAATCATCCGGAGGATGCGGAAAAGGGTGCGGATATTGCTCTCATAATAGGTCCCGAGGGCGGCTTTTCGGACAAGGAGGTTGCCTGTTTCAGGGAAGTGGGGGCAGAGGTGGTGACACTCGGCAAAACAATCCTTCGCACGGAAACAGCGGGGCCTGCGGCACTTGCCATGATAATGTACGAACTGGAGTTATAATTTATGAAGGTCAGCTTTTACACCCTCGGGTGCAGAGTAAATCAATATGAGACGGAAATGCTAAAGGAAAGGTTCCGTGCAGCCGGTTACGAGACGGTAGGTGAGGAGGAATTCGCCGATGTATATGTAATCAATACCTGCACGGTTACAAGCCTTGCCGATCGAAAGAGCCGTCAATTTATACGCCGGATGAAGAGATTAAATCCGGCGGCTTTTGTATGCGTAACAGGCTGCTATGCGCAAATCAGCCCCGGCGAGGTTGCGGCCATCGAAGGTGTCGATTTGGTAGTAGGAACCTCCGACAAGGGCAGTATCCCGGAGCTGGTGGCAAGCCGGCTGAGCGAAAAAAGGCATAGCTGCGGTTTGGACGCTATGATTTTTGTCCGCTCTCACGAATCGGGTGAGGAATATATTGAGACGGGTACAGTTGAGAGCATGGAGGGACGCACCAGAGCTTATATAAAGGTGCAGGAGGGCTGCAACCGCTTTTGCACTTACTGCGAAATTCCCTTCGCGAGGGGTGATGTGCGTTCAAGGCAGCCTATGATGATTCTCGAGGAAGCTAAAATGCTCCTTGCTCGCGGCTTTAAGGAAATCGTGCTGACGGGAATAAATACGGCGCTCTATGGGACTGAAAAACACTTCAGACCTGAGTTTCCAAGCGGCGGCAGCTGCGATAAATACATTCGGCTTTGGGCAGAGTCCTGCGGCGGGGACGGAGCCTGCAAATACGGCACGGGACTGGAGCTGCTACTATCCATGCTTTGCGATATAGACGCAGATTTCCGCATTCGTATAAGCAGTCTGGAGCCTACCGTAGTCAGATCCGAAGATGTGCTGAGGCTGTTAAAGTACGACAAGCTGTGCCATCACCTGCATCTGTCGCTTCAGTCGGGCAGCAACAATGTTTTGAAGGCTATGAACAGACACTATACGCGCGAAGAGTATATTGAAATAGCAAAGGCACTTTATGAATTCGACCCATGCTTTGGCATCAGCGCAGACATAATTGCAGGCTTTCCGGGAGAAAGCGAGGCGGATTTTTCGGAGAGCACGGATATGGAAAAGCAGATACCGTTTTGCAAGGTTCACGCCTTTGATTACAGCAAACGACCCGGAACAAAGGCTGCCGAAATGAAGGGGCAACTCGATCCGCAGGTAAAAAAGCGCAGAGTAAAGGAGCTGATACGCTGCGGAGAAATCAGTCAGAAAAAATTTTTCGAGAAATGCATAGGCAGCGAAAGAGTTGTTCTGGTTGAGGAATATATTGAAGAGCTGAGTATTTATGCAGGATACACTGATAATTATGTAAGGACGTATTGCTACGCAGATAATGATATTTTAGGCACTTTTGTCACTGTCAGACTCGAAAAAGAATTCCGTGACGGAATGCTTGGAAAATGCCTTTAAACACTTGTTTTTTGTTTAAAAATGATGTATATTTCGGTAAAAGTAATTTAAATAAGGAAGGAGTATAAACGATGTCAGATTGTATTTTTTGCAAGCTTGCAAGCGGCGAGATCCCGACAAATGTGGCATACGAGGACGATAAAATCTTTTGCTTCCACGATGCGGAGCCGCAGGCACCTGTCCATGTTTTAGTTATTCCGAAAAAGCACATAGCTTCACTGGACGATCTGAAACCGGAAGATGAAGCCCTGATGGGTTATATTACAATGAAAATACCTGAAATTGCGAAAAAGCTCGGGCTGGATAACGGCTACAGAGTTGTTTGCAATTGCGGTGAGGATGCATTCCAGACCGTAAAGCATCTCCATTTCCATGTACTCGGTAAACGTAAGCTTACCTGGCCGCCGGGCTGATGTAAACAGTATTCAGTGGAAATATTAAGAGAAAAGTAAGTAGGATGCGAGTAATAGAGTATTTTAGCAGTATGGGCGCTCGCCCGTCTGATGTACACAGATATCACAAACAGATAGAGGGGTACAACCTGAAAGCGCTGTTTCGCTACAGCGGCATGGTAGTACCTCTTGCTGTGGTTGTCATCCTGACTTCTTTCTTTTATGAGGAGGGTGCGGATACCATAGCGGCCATGGCTGTGGCATGTGGCCTTTCTGTCGTTACAATGTGGCTGTCGTATAGATACTATAACAGCAGTAATCGAAACCGTGTTCTGATATATGCGTTTTTAACGACATATAATATTTTAATGTACGGCGTAGCAATTTATACCAGCGTCTTTGCAAACCGCACCAGCGTGGGACTGCTTTTTATCCTGCTTTTGATGGTAGTGCAGCTGAATTACCTGATATCTCCCATATGGAGCATGATAATGACGCTGATTCCTTGTGCGGCCTTTTGCGTGTCGAGCATACTTTGCAAGACACCCGATCTCTATCTTCAGGACTGCAGAAATGCCCTGATTACATTTGTGGCGGGGACAGTGCTTGGCTTTATAAACTCTAGGGAAAGAATGCAGTTTATCGTTGCGAACGGCAGACTCAGCAGAGAAGTCGGCATGCTTTCATATGCGACCGAAACCGATCCTTTGACGGGACTTTACAATAAAATTGTCACTCAGGAAAAGCTCGCAGATCTTGCCAGAGACTGCGCGGACAAAAAGTACAGCATATTTGCCGCTCTGATAGATATAGACTTTTTCAAAATGTACAACGACACCTACGGGCATCCGATGGGCGATGAGGTACTGAGGAGAGTGTCGATGAAGATGAAGAGGCTTGCCGAGGAATATGATATTATTTCCGGCAGGGTCGGAGGAGAAGAATTCCTGCTCTGCGGTGTGGTCGGAAGCGAAAATCAGGCAATCAGGATATGTGAGAGACTGCGCTACGATATAGAGAGCCAGAAAATCGAGCATATCAAGTCCGAGGCCGCACCGGTGCTGACCATTAGCGTCGGAGTGGTATTCGAGAGCATGGGTGGAGAGCTTACATCCGATGAGCTTTACGAGCTGGCGGATAAAGCACTTTATCAGGCAAAGCGTTCGGGCAGAAACTGTGTTAAACGTTACCCATTAAAAAATGCTTGATTATTTGATGATTTGGTATTATAATACTTGTGTTATGTGCGATTCCGTTCAAGCATTATATTTCGAAATAAGGCAGGAGGTGAGTTAGAATATGGCACAGGTTATCGTAAGAGAAAACGAAAGTCTTGAAAGCGCTCTGAAGAGATTCAAGAGATCATGCGCAAGAGATGGCGTAATGTCCGAGCTTAGAAAGAGAGAACATTATGAAAAGCCAAGCGTACGCAGAAAGAAAAAGTCCGAGGCAGCAAGAAAAAAGGCAAAGAAATACTAATTCACATTTTCATGCATAACATTGCGAAAGAGGTGTTAAAATGACCTTAAAGGACAGATTAACAGAAGACTTCAAAGAGGCAATGAAGGCTCATGACGAAGTCAAAAAAAACACAATCAGCTTTGCTCGTGCGGCTATAAAGCAGTACGAGGTAGATCACAGAGGCGAAGAACTTGACGATGCAGCTATCGCTCAGATTCTGCAAAAGCAGGTAAAAATGAGAAGAGACGCCCTCGCCGATTTTGAAAAAGCAGGAAGAACGGATTTGGCAGATTCATACAAGGCTGAAATCGAGGTATTAAATGCATATCTCCCTAAGCAGCTCACCGAAGAAGAAATCATGGCTATCGTAAAGGAAACCGCAGCAGCTCTCGGTATCGAGGGCGGCAAGCAGAACATGGGCAAGCTCATGGGACCTGTAATGGGCAAGGTTAAAGGCGTGGCCGATGGTAATGCGGTAAAGAAGGCTGTCGAAGCTTTTCTCGCATAACAGAATATTGATATTAAACAGGAGAGAAATCTCCTGTTTTTTATTGTAGCTGCTACTGTAATCGGTTTTTTCGATAACGGGCACGAGGCAATTTATGTGTTTATCTATGTATCAACATCGGTAAACTTGTTATATTCACATTAATCGGGTATAATAGTAGATGTATAACTATGAGAAGGGAGACCGGAATTTGACCACACGTGCAATTGACCAAACCATTGATGTCGTAATGCTGTTCGGAAATCTCGATGAGAATCTGAAAGCAGTCGAAGAGCACTGCAATGTTCAGATAGTTCAAAGGGACGGTGAGCTTATCATAACAGGCGATAATGAACCTTTGGCAGAGTTTATCCTGCAGGAATTTATCGGTATACTGTCAAAGGGCGAGCCGCTGGATCAGCAAAAGGTCAGCTATGTCATCAGTCTTGCGGATGAAGGTGTTTCCTACACCGAAACCAGGATGGACAAAGATATACTCTGCTTCACGCACAGAGGAAAGCCTATAAAGCCGAAAACACTCGGCCAGAGGGAATATGCGGAGTGTATCAGAAAGCATGATGTTGTGTTCGGCATAGGCCCCGCAGGCACGGGCAAGACATATCTTGCGGTTGCAATGGCAATCTCGGCTTACAAGCAAAAGCAGGTTCAAAAGATTATTCTCACAAGACCGGCGGTTGAAGCCGGCGAGAGGCTTGGATTCCTGCCGGGCGACATGCAGGAAAAGGTCGACCCTTACCTTCGCCCTCTGTATGATGCTCTGTACGACATACTCGGCAGAGATGCGGCACTGAAAATGAAGGAAAAAGAGTTCATCGAAGTGGTGCCGCTTGCTTACATGAGAGGACGTACGCTCGATTCGAGCTTTATCATTCTCGACGAAGCCCAGAACACCACCAGAGAACAGATGAAGATGTTCCTCACTAGAATGGGCTTTGGCTCAAAGATGATTATCACAGGCGACGTAACGCAGATAGACCTGCCGCGCGGCAGACGTTCGGGGCTTGTGGAGGCTTCAAAGATTCTAAAGAATGTGGACGGCATAGACTTTTGCTATCTGAAGGACGTGGATGTGGTACGTCACGAGATGGTAAAGAAAATTATCGGTGCCTATGACCGCTACTACGAAAAGAATCCGGACGAGCTTTATGAAGATTAATATGGCGACAGCAGCCAAGCATATAAAATCTACAGAAAGAGAGAAACAGAAAATTGGAGCTATTATTCGACGAAGAAAAAATGCCTGATGCTGAAGTCATTGCCAAGATGTATGATGCGGCAATCAGGTGCATGGAGTATGCAAACGTGGGTGACGATCAGGTTGAAATCAGCCTTTCGCTCGTTTCACCGGAAGAAATACGTCAGCTGAACAAGGATTATCGCGGCGTGGATGCGGTGACCGATGTTCTGTCATTTCCACAGTATACGGATTTTGACGATCTGCCCGAGGGTGAGCCTGTAGAGCTCGGAGATGTTATCATCTGCGAGGAGAGGGCGCACGAGCAGGCAAAGGAGTTTGGTCATTCATATGACAGAGAACTTTTATATCTCTTTACACACAGCGTTTTTCACCTCCTAGGTTACGACCATATGCAGGAGGAGGAAAAGGCAAAGATGAGAGAAGCTGAGGAAACGGTTCTCTCGGCAATGGGACTCGAAAGGAAATAGTAATGAAGTACAGGGATTTATACAGGAAGGCTCAGGAGATGCTGGAATATTCCTACGCACCGTTTTCAAAGTTTCACGTCGGGGCGGCACTGCTGGCTAAAAGCGGTGAGGTTTATACGGGGTGCAATGTTGAAAACTCGTCTTTTGGCGGCACTATTTGCGCAGAACGTACAGCCATGGTAAAGGCCGTCTCCGAAGGAAGCAGAGAATGGGAAGCGATTGCCATTGTATCTTCCGAAGGAAAGGCTTGGCCTTGCGGCATTTGCAGACAGTTCATGCGTGAATTTGTTGATGATGATTTTATTATCATTACGGGCGATGACGTGGAGCATCTCGAAACCTATACGATGACCGAAATTTTACCGGAAGGCTTTAAGTTATAATTATGAAGACAGGATTTGTGGGAATTATAGGCAGGCCTAATGTGGGGAAGTCCACGCTGCTTAACGCCATACTCGGCGAAAAAATAGCCATTACGACGGACAAACCGCAGACGACCAGAAACAGCATCAGAGGAATATATACCTGTGAGGATTCGCAGATTGTATTCATTGATACGCCGGGGATACACAAGCCAAAGAACAAGCTGGGTTCATATATGGATGAAATGGCAGTAAACACACTCAAAGAGGTTGATGCTGTCATATTCATTGTGGACAGCAGTCCAAAGGACGGTTCGGGCGATTCATACGTGCTGGACAAACTGAAGGAAACTCAGACGCCTAAAATTCTTGTGATAAACAAGATAGATAAAATGCCTCCCGAGGTCTTCAAGGAAACCTATGATTATTACGAAGGTTTGGGACTGTTTTCAAAGGTTATGGGAATATCGGCTCTCGAAGGGAAAAATGTGGATGACCTCCTGGAGCACGCAAAATCGCTTCTGGAGGAAGGTCCTATGTATTTCCCTCCCGATATGGTTACAGACCATCCCGAAAGATTTATTGTCAGCGAAATAATCAGAGAAAAGGCGCTGCTCTATCTGAGAGACGAAGTGCCGCACGGTATAGCGGTCGAGATAGAAGCCTTCAGGGAAGGCAAAGACCTGACCAGCATAAATGCCTGCATTTACTGCGAAAAGAAGTCGCACAAGGGCATTATACTTGGCAGCGGCGGCAAGAAAATCAAAGGTATTGGCAGAGCTGCACGGCTCGAAATAGAAGGCTTGCTCGGCACAAAGGTTTATCTGGAGCTCTGGGTAAAGGTAAAGGAAAACTGGAGAGATTCGGGCGCAGCCCTTTCGAACTTCGGATACACTGAGAAATGATAACGGATACAGAAGGCATCATCCTGAGACAATTCAAGACCGTAAACGGCAGGACCATGCTGGTAATGTTTTCCAGGAAGCTGGGCAAAATATCCGTAGCCACCAATATGACCGGAGGAGGGAAGAACCGTTCCGCCCTGAGCGCCAAACCCTTCACCTACGGAAACTACGAGCTGTACAAGGGAAGAGACCTGTACGACCTGAATTCCGGAAGGGTGATACAGAGCTATTACGGCATCGGCGATGATCTGGACAGGTTCTCAGCTGCATCGTACTGTCTGGAGCTTACGGACAAGATACTCATGGAGGAAGACCCCCAACCCAGGCTTTTCGTGGAGCTTACGGAGTTCCTTAAAGCGATAGAGATAAGCCGTGGAAACGGGAAGACCCTGACCATGGCATACATCGTCAAGGCACTGGATCACACAGGCACCATGCCGGAGCTGGATCACTGCGCTTCCTGCGGGAAGGATATGACCGGGCTCAGGCCTGCAGCCTTCAGTGTCACAGACGGCGGGATCATATGCGGAAACTGCTGTGATGATAAGGTGAAAACTAATGAGGGATCATTGATTTATACCGTGGATTTTGATATAATCAATATCCTGAAATATTTTAAGAATGAACCCTTTTCGAGATTCGAGAAGATCAGGCTGGATGACAGACTTTCGGACGAACTGATGAAGATGCTCCGAAGCTATATGGCCTATCATCTCGACGTAAAGGATCTCAAGAGCGAGTTCATGACCTTTTAAGGGATAGAGTAGTATTAAGAGATCTAAGGAGGATCAAAATGGAAATCACACTGGAAAAGATCGAACTGGTAAAGGACAGAACAGGCGTATCCTATAAGGATGCCAAGGATGCTCTGGAAGCTTGCGACGGAAGCGTTGTAGACGCTATCATCGCCATCGAGGAAAAGATGGACGAGAAGGAATCAGGCTCCATGGGCGAATATGTACGCAACACAGTAGCTAAGGTAAAGGAACTTGTCAACAAAGGAAACATTACGAAGATCAGCGTTAAGCGCGGCGATGACTCCATCGTGAACATTCCTGTCACAGTTGGTCTCGTAGGAGCGGTTATTGCACCCTGGGGACTGCTGGCAGCAGCCATCGCAGCCTTCGGATTCAAGTGCAAGGTTGAACTCACAGCTGATGACGGCAAGGTCATCGATATTTCTGAGAAGGTGAACAAGGCCACCGACACAGTTAAGGAGAAGGCCGGGGTCGTAGTTGACGAGATCAAGAACAGAGCTCCTGAAGTATATGACAAGGTAAAGGATGCCGGACAGGATGCATTCGACAATCTTAAGGAGAAAGCTCCTGAATATT
>DGGP01000081.1 GCA_002392265.1 Firmicutes bacterium UBA3871
TCCTCGCCCGGCAGCACGACCGGTTTTAAGGAATTGGCGAGTTCATTGATATTCAGAACCTCAACGCCCTTTATCGAAGCGACCTTGTTCAGGTTGAAGTCATTTGTGACAACCTTTCCGTTCATTATCTGGGCAAGCTTCAGAAGCTTTACATCAACCTCAGGTATCTCCTTTAGGGATTTTTCATCTGCGGTATTGTAGATTTCTATGCCGTACTCGCTCTGAATCTTGTTCAAAACGTCCAGCCCTCTGCGTCCGCGCTGTCTCTTCAGCGCATCGTGGGAATCCGCGATGTGCCTCAGCTCGACGAGTACAAACTCAGGAATCACTATATTGCCCTCAATAAAGCCGGTCTTCAGTATATCGAGGATGCGTCCATCGATGATTACGGATGTGTCCATAATCTTCGGCATGGCGTCGCTGCCGCCCCTATGCTTTTTGCCCGGGGCAGTCTGCATCTTTCCCTGGAGAAAGATACCTTCGATATATTTACCGATTTTTCTGGTGGCAACAATAATACCGAGGAAGCCTGCAATCAAATATGTCGCGATGCTGAGCACTATTTCCAGCCAAGGAATATTAAAGCTGGAATAGATGCCGCTGATGAGATATGCAACCAGCAAGCCCAAAACAAGTCCCACAATTGCGGCGATCAGGTCATTTGCCGGCACTCTCGAAAGCTCCGATTCAATATTGTCAGCAGCCATTTTGCTTTTGTTTCCGATAGCGGGGAACGCACGATAGAATAAAATTGCGAAAATAATTGCGAAAATAATTGCGTATATAATTTGTTCGACCTGCCCTACAATGATTTCCGGGGTCTTGCCGTAAGCCAGAGTCAAAAGATATCTGGTAAGCACAAACGCGCCTACACCTACCGCTGCTCCAAGAACCGTTATCAGGAATCTCAAAATCCTTCTTAACATTTCCACACCTCCCTTCTTGTTATCATTTTTGCGCAGCTCATGAGCGTATAAAAACCCTCGTATGCTGTACATTGATGTACAAGCTTGTTTTTTAGTCGCGAGCATACGCATACATAATAAGTATATCCCTCAAAGCAAGTTATGTCAAATGTTCTCGGTCTTCACACATTTTTCACAATATCTGCTATATTTCTACTTTTTAGAGTGATAAAATATAGGTGTTACAATTGGAGGTATACACATATATGAGTAAACTGCTGGTAGTTGACGACGAGTCCAAAATCAGGGCTGTCATTAGAGAATATTCCGAGTTCGAAGGCTATGAAGTCGATGAGGCATCAGACGGAATGGAGGCTCTGGGCCTTGTGAAGCTGAATGACTACGATCTCATCATCATGGATGTGATGATGCCAAAGCTCGACGGCTTTTCAGCCTGCAAGGAAATCCGAAAGATAAAGGACACGCCCATCATCATGCTCTCCGCCCGCGGCGAGGAGTATGACAAGCTTTTCGGCTTTGAGCTGGGCGTTGACGACTATGTGGTTAAGCCGTTCAGCCCAAAGGAGCTTATGGCTCGCGTAAATGCGATAATCAGCCGCAGGAGCGTCGGTTCAGCCGTGAAGTCTGATGACGTGCTTGTCTTTGACGGTCTGGCGATCAACATGCCTGCCCGTGAAGTGAAGGTGGATGGCGAAAAGGTAGAGCTTACGCCAAAGGAGTATGAGCTCTTGTTCTACATGGTGCAGAACAAAAACATCGCCCTCTCGCGTGACAAGCTGCTTTCCGATGTGTGGGGCTATGACTTCTTCGGAGACGACCGCACGGTCGACACGCACATAAAAAATCTCCGAAACAATCTGGGGAAATACCGTGACTATATCGTCACCATAAGAGGGGTAGGTTATAAATTTGAAGCTTAACGTTTTGGGCATGAACTTTGACTCGAAAAGCCTGAGGTTCAAGCTCTGGGTCTATTTTGCCCTGTTCGCAGTTTTAATAATGGTTCTCCTGTGGTTCCTGCAGATCTATTTTTTGCACTACAACTACGAGGAAATGAAGATTGCGGAGACAAACAGAATTGCACAGGCTTTGATATCAAACTACGGTCAGGAGAATTTCACCGAATTCTGCGCAAATGTTTCGTCCACCAGCGACATCTACATCCATGTGGAGGAAGCCACCGGCAACGTCATTTATTCGCCTATGATGGGCGAGGACACGCCGCCTGCATATATGTATTTCCGTGAGCTTCGCACTACGCAGGAGGAACTGATTCATTCAAAGAATCACACTGTTTCGCTGTTGCTCGAGGATGCGACAACCGACTACAACACGCTGGCTTACGCAAGGGAGATTGAAAGCACGCGCGAAGACGGGTCCGTCGTGAATGTGCGGTTTTTCATTTTCTCGCCGCTCTACCCGGTGGAGTCGACGATAACCATCCTGACGCATCAGCTTGTGTATGTAACAATCATTTCGCTGGTGTTCTCGCTGATGCTCGGAATCTTCTTGGCCGGCAGAATTGCCCGCCCGCTGCACAACATCACCGAGTCAGCAAAGGAACTGGCGCGCGGCAAGTACGGCACAGTCTTCCACGGCGAAAACTACACCGAGATTATCAATCTGGCGGATACGCTGACTTACACGTCGGTGGAGCTGGAAAAGTCGAATGCGCTGCAAAAGGACATCATGGCCAATGTTTCGCACGACCTGAAGACGCCGCTTACGATGGTCAAATCCTATGCAGAGATGATTCGCGACCTTTCGGGCGACAACCCCGAAAAGAGAAATGCGCACCTGCAGGTCATCATCGACGAGGCAGACAGGCTGAACCATCTGGTAAACGACATGCTGTCGCTTTCGCGGCTGCAGACAGGCGCGATGATAATTGAGAAAAAGCCATTCTCGATAAAGGAAGTTGCAGAGTCAATCGTTCAGTCTTATGCAATTTTCTGCGAGCAGGAGGGATATTCAATTCTGCTCGATTGCCCTTCTGATGTGACGGTTGAGGCCGACGAGGGCAAAATAAAACAGGTTCTTTCGAACCTGATAAATAATGCTGTCAAATACTGCGGGAGCGACCGCCTCGTGATTGTTTCGATTAAAACTGCGCATGGGCATGTTCGCTGCGAGGTCACCGACCATGGCATGGGCATTGCTCCCGAAGAACTTGATAATATTTGGGACCGCTATTACAAAGCCAGCACCAATCACGTCCGCACAACATCCGGCTCCGGTCTGGGGCTTTCCATCGTAAAAGAAATCATCCTCCTCCACGGTGGGACGTACGGTGTAAAATCTGAGCAAGGCAAGGGGTCCACCTTTTGGTTTGAGCTGGCGCACTAGCAAATCACCATTTCCGGGTTTTTTGCGTTCACAATATGCTTTGTGACTGTGCCGCCCAGCTCTTTTTCTATGAGCGCTTTCATTTCGTCGAGTGCGGCATTCAGCGTCTCGCTGCTTTTGCCGTCCACGGTCTCGATTATCATGAAGGCATTTGTTGTGTCTTCAGTAAGCATTGTGCGGATTCCTTCGCGCCAGTTAAAGCAGCGGCAGATTGCGCCCTTGTCGTCCTTGTAGACTACTTCGCCTGCAGCCGGCGGATCGCTTTCGTCGCTTCCGTAAGTGATGAACTCCTCGCCGCCTGCTGCGACAGTGAGCTTCACATCGCCGACGAACTTGTCTATGTCTTCGCCGCCAATCGGTACGCCGTACTTTAGGGAAATGCCGTTATAAATGTCAACCAGTGGGATGATGCAGCCGATTTCATTACCCTTTGAAACACGCTTTAAGAGAGCCTCGATGGAGCAGCGGGCTCCTTTTTTTGTTTTAAATTTGTAGAAAGCATCTCTCCATGTACGGATTACGGGGTTTTCGGTAAACTCCGGCGCGGTAATGTGCTTTTGCGCCTCTTTCTGAGCATTTTTAAGGTACTCGGCATATTTGTTTTCGTCCACTATGTGGTTATTTATGCCGGTGCAAACCAGAACTCCGATTTCTACCTCGGGGAAAATACTGAGAAGTTCCTGTTCGATTATAAATTTTTTCATGTCAGTCCTACCTTTCAAAAAGCGCTCATCCCTCACATCTTCTAAGACCTAACGATGTGGAAACGAGCGCGTATCAGCTCACTACCCGGTGGCAGTTTAGTTATTTCGTTGTCAAGATAGTAGCACGCTTTGCATGGTATGTCAAGGTTATGTAGGTCTCATAATTACTTTCGCTTTATTTCGGCGTAATTAAAACCGAGTAACATTTCATCATATTTATGTCAAAACTTGTTTGTCCAGATTGGACAAACAAGTTTTAGCGCACACCATTGATGTTTCAATAACTTCTATCAATACAGTAATCAAAAATCCCGGCCCTGGTAACCCAAGGTCGGGATTTGTCGTACTTCTATAAACTTTTTCCTATCAGACCCACCTTTCAAAAAGCGCCGTAAGTCAATACAGTCTTGCTATCTCACAAAATCTTGGCAGCGTTAAAGAATTGAGGCCATACCCGGATGAAGAAAGCAGCCCTTTTCGCATAAGCTGTTTCTTGTACTGCGAAAATGAGTTACTCTTTATGCCGATGGCTTCGCATATTTCTGCTGTCTTTGTATCATCATGACTTATTACAAGCACTATTTCTTTCTCTTTAGGAGTTAATGACGACCAAACTTTCTTATATACATAATCGTCAAGCATAGCATCAAGTTTCCCCAAAATCTCTACCATGTTCGGATTGTCCTTTTGCTCCCAATATACCGCTCCGAGCGCTTGGAACGCGAACGCGTAGCCCTTTGTGATTTTGGCAAGTTCCTTTGCGCGTTCCTCACTGACTTCCAGAAGTTCTTCATATTTTCGCGTAATTTGCAACCTGCTCAACGGCTCCATTTCGATCTTTGGCGATCTCAGCAAAAACGTTAGTGCCGGGTCGTTTTGGATATCTAATATGTTCTCCGCAAGCCCTGTCATAATAAGATAAAGTGGGTAATCTTCCCTTATGAAAATCTGGAACTGGCTGGCAAAAGTCCGCATGTTATCATTATTCATGACTTCATCAATGGTGAGAAGAACTTTCTTCTTTTTCTTTTTCAGTGCATCCAAAATTCCTTTTATGACACTCACGCTGTCTCGAAGTCCGTCATTCATGTCAACACCAATGCCAAAACCCGCAACCGAAAGATTAAAGCCCTTACCAAAAATGTCGGGGATTAGCTTACACTCGTCATGCAGCCGTTTTGCCATATCATCCAGTAGACTCAGCGAAGGATTGAGGTTAACAACAACCCACTCGTCGTCTGCTTTCAGTTCGTTCGCTATGGCAGTCATCAGCACTGTCTTGCCACTCCCGCGAACGCCTTCTATCAGATAAGTCTGGCTCAGTGAAGTGTTTCGAAATGTGTCGAGTATGGTTTCGGTAATTTCGTATCGCGCTATGAAATTTTCAGGTTTCTTACCAAACGTTAATGTAAACGGATTGTTCTTTCCCATGGAGACCTCCCATTATAAATCAATTGTATTCCATCATAATTCATTACTTTATATGTATTTTATCATATTTTGCGGTTTACGACAAGTTTTTATGAATTCTATCATAATTCGCGATTTCTTTCATATTTCATCATATTTATATCAAAATCCCGGCCTGGTAACCCAGGGGCGGGATTTTGTTTATGTTTCCTATTTCAGTTTCCGGCCGCAATCTAGCTAATCTCGGCGATTGCTTCGCGGACGGTTGAGACGCCGACCAGCTTCACGCCGGAGGAGCCTGCCAGCTTTTCAGCGTTGCGCTTTGGCAGGATTACGCGCTTTATGCCAAGCCGTGCGGCTTCCTTTACTATCTTGTCGGCGTTCTGGATTGAGCGGAGTTCGCCAGTAAGTCCGACTTCTCCGAGTGCAAGCGTGTCAGCGGGAATCGTCACACCCCTGAAGGATGTGTAGAGTGCAAGCGCCACCGCAAGGTCAGTCGAAGTCCCCTCCGGCTTTAGGCCGCCGACCACGTTCACGTACACGTCCTGATTCATCAGCGACACTCCCGCGCGCCGCTCAAGGACCGCGATTATCATGTTGAGTCTCGTGTTCTCGACACCGATGCCCGTTCTGCGGGCAAAACCGATGTTTGCCGGTGCCGTCAGTGCCTGAATCTCGATAAGCAGCGGTCTGGTGCCTTCGTACACCGCCGTGATAACCGAGCCCTCCGAGGCATTGCCCGCCTCTTCCATCAGGCTTGCCGAGAGATTTTCAATCTCGCGAAGCCCCTGCTCGGCCATCTCGAATGCGCCGATTTCGCTGGTCGTGCCGAATCGATTCTTGTACGAGCGCAGGATTCTGAGGTCGTGGCTTCTCTCGCCCGAAAAGTTCAGCACGCAGTCAACAAGGTGCTCGATAATCTTCGGTCCTGCCAAATCGCCGCTCTTTGTCACGTGCGCCACGATAAATATAGGCGTGCCGGTGACCTTACCGAGCCTCATCAGCTCGTTTCCGCAGGCGCGAACCTGCGAAACGCTGCCCGGCGCCGACTCCATGTCCTCAGTGTACATGGTCTGAATCGAGTCGATTATCAGAAAGGCCGGCTTTATGTTTTCAAATGCCGCTGACACGTTTTCCATGTTCGTTTCCGACAGTATGTAAAGCTCGCCCGTCGCATCGGGGCAAACCCTCTCGGCGCGCAGCTTTATCTGCTCTTCGGACTCCTCGCCCGAAACGTACAGTACAGGCCCGTAGGTCTTTGCGATGCTTGCCGCCGCCTGAATGATGATTGTGGACTTGCCGATGCCCGGCTCTCCGCTTATCAGTGTAAGCGAGCCACGCACGATGCCGCCGCCCAGGACTCTGTTCAGCTCGCCGATGCCTGTGTCGAGGCGGTCCCTGTCACCGCTTACTATCTTGCTGATGCGGGTAGGTAGTGCTCTCCCGCCGGCGCCGATTGCATCACCTGTACCCGCGCCGATTCTGCGGCTGCGCTTGTCATCAACGCTGCTGTCTGCAACCTTTTGCTCGAAGAACGAGTTCCAGGCGCCGCAGATGCACTGGCCCATCCACTTTGGGCTCTCATATCCGCATTCATTGCATACGAAAACTGTTTTCGCTTTGCTTTTAGCCAATTTACTCCTCCTGACTGCCTTTTGCGGGGGCTACTCTGCGATGTCCTGAACTTCAAATTCTGCCGTGATTCCGTACTTTTCCTTGAGCTCGCCGAAGATCTTAAAGTGCGGCGCCTTTGTGTGAGCGGCCTGATCCTCTCTGCTTTCCCACTGTTCCCAAAGAAGCATTTCAACCTCGCCCTTTGGTGCTGCATTCTCACCTTCGCCTTCAGGGCTTTTCATGCTGAGCAGCTGCTCCACAGGGAAAAAGTATTCGTAGCGCACGCATCCCTTTTCCTGTCTGGTAATCTCAGCCGCTCCGGAAGCCTTTATTTCTGCGAAAAATCTAACCATCTTTTCGATATCGTCAGCGTGATATCTAACCATGAAATTTGTCATATTATGTCTCCGTTAAATCCGTTTAAATAAATAATATTTTTGTGAAATCAATAAAAAGTGTGCGGTCGATCTGATATGCTTTCCGGTATGCACTTTACTTGATATAGATAATAATACCACATTCTGCGTTTTTTTTATATCATATTGTTTGGCCGGCTGCTTGGTTCGGCTCTTTGGCCGGCTGCTTGGGTTGCCGATCGGGGCGGTTAAAGCTTTGAGGAAAGCTCCTGCAGCTTTAGCGGCAGAGCCTTAATGATATTTTCGTGGCTCGGCTCAACATATTTTTTTCCGAGGCCTTCCAGCGCGGCTTTGTTTTTCCGCAGTATTTTTGCCTCTGCCATGAGCAGCTCTTTTCTGAAAAGGCCCTGTGCAATTCCCCGCTTTTCGATGCTGGTCAGGTAATCAACCTTCCTTTTGCCGTCAACCTGCACCGTTCTGGCAAGGCGCCTGTATTTTCCGTGCTGAAGGTATAACAGCTTTCCCTCCGGGAGGCGCTCCACCTCTTCATCTATGAACCGGAGCCTCATCTCCACGTTTTCAAGCTCGCGCTTTACCCAAATCTCCTGTCTTTCGTGATTCTCCATACCCTGATTCCTTTCTCCTTTACTTCGCGTATTGTCTTTTCCATGCTTCCTCCTTCGGTTTTTTGAGCAGCTGCCGGTTTTCGCTTCTTTTATATTGAAGCATTGGTATTTTCTTCCATAATTATATCACATTTCCATTAGTTGTCAATATTATTTCCTCTTGTTTTTTGCTTTGTATGCCTTGTGCACGATTTCCCTTTCCCAAGGCATACTCTTCAAAAAACAAAAAAATAGCGGCTACAAATTCTCCATGAATCTGCAGCCGCTGCCGCTTTATACCAGCCTGTTGCGTAGTGTTCCGATTTCTTCAATTGATATTTCGACCACATCGCCGGCCTTCAGCCAGTTCTTTTGGTCCTCCGGGTAGCCGAGCATAACGCCCGATGGTGTTCCTGTAAAAATGATGTCTCCTGCCTTCAGCGGAATTCGCGGCATCAAATGAGCCACTATCTGCTCAGGTGTGAATATCATCTGATCTATGAAGTCACTTTGCCTTACTTCACCGTTTACACGACACTCAATTGCGAGGTGTCGGTTTGTCAGTGCGTCCGCATTAACCGCATAAGGACCGACCGGAGCGAAATTATCAAATGTCTTTCCGCATATCCACTGGCTTGTAGAGTTTTGCCAGTCGCGGATAGACAAATCATTTCCCGTCGTGTAAGCAAAAACTTTCCCATCTCTGCCCATTATCAGCACCAGCTCCGCTTCGTAGTCGATGCACTTTGACTGAGGCAGCTTTATATCCATGCCGTGTGCAGCAAGCGCATTACCAAACTTTGCAAAGACTGTCGGTTCAGTCGGAAGCGGCTGGCCCGGGTGGCATTCCTCCGCATGCTTTATATAATTAAGCCCGATGCAGACGATTTTTTCCATTCCTGTAACAACCGGGGCGAACTTTATTTCAGCTTCGTTTAATAACGCTCCGCCTCTCGCTTTTGCGCAAAAGCTTTCGATCTCTGCAAGGGCGCTATTCACATCAGGTAGCTCACAAAGCTCCTTCATCGTTTTTGGCATACCGGGAGCAGATGAAAGATCGACGATACCGGCCTCTGTCTTGACTGCAAGAGTCGGTATACCTTCTTTATAAAACTGCAAAAACTTCATGCCTTTTTCTCCTTTCTCAGTTCGGAACCTGTCCCTAAACTTCCAAAAAGGCGAGTCTAGGGACAGGCACCAAATTCGCCGAAAGGCTAATTTGGTGCCTGTCCCCAGATTCGCCTATCGTTACGTCCTTTGTAGTATTCTTCTTTTTCTCTGTACATGAGTGCATCAGCGGCAGCCCTCACTTCTTCGCGTTTCCGCGAGTCATCCGTCACATAAACAGCACCCATCGAAGCGCTTCTGCCACGCCGTTTAATCGCAGCTCTTGCAAGTCCTACCTGATCCTTAAATTCTTCCTCTGTCCCGGCGAAAGAATATATGACAAACTCGTCACCGCCGAGTCTAAAGACATATTCACTACCGAATGCTTCCATAAGGCCATTCGCCACATCTATAATCAACGCATCGCCTGCTTCGTGGCCTTCACTGCCATTTTCCCTCGTTTAAAAAATCCACTTTGGAGTAATAGCCCCAAAGTGGAAAATTTCAGCTTTGATTATTCGTAAATTAAGCTTCTTCCTGAGATGCCTTGTATGCTTCGATAATCTTCTGGGCCTTATCTGCAGGAACTTCGTCATAACGGTCGAATTCCATTGTGAAGGAACCGCGCGCCTGAGTCATGGAACGAAGGTTGATTGCATAGCTGAAGAGTTCAGCCTGTGGAGCCGTAGCGTGGAGGAGCTGCCAGCCGCCAACCTGTGGATCCATACCGAGCACAATACCGCGGCGTGTTGGGAGGTCACCCATTACTGCGCCTACGAAGTCATCAGGAACTCTAATCTCGAGCTTCATGATTGGCTCGAGGAGGCAAGGCTTCGCTTCTACGATACCCTTCTTGAATGCAAGCGAAGCTGCAATCTTGAAGGATGCTTCGTTGGAGTCTACGTCATGGTAAGAACCATCGTATAAAACTGCCTTTACGTTTACTACCTTACATCCTGCAAGTGGACCTCTTTCCATTGATTCGAGAAGTCCCTTTTCAACTGCAGGCACGTAGTTCTTTGGAACTGATCCGCCGAAGAGTTCCTCAGAGA
>DGGP01000067.1:0-14140 GCA_002392265.1 Firmicutes bacterium UBA3871
CTGCTTCCGTCAGCTGACCGCCCTCGTCGTATCCAACATATCCCGGAGGTGCTCCGATCAGTCTGGAAACTGAGAATTTCTCCATATACTCCGACATATCTATACGTATCATATTCTTTTCCGAATCAAAGAGTGCTTCGGAAAGGCTCTTTGCAAGCTCTGTCTTGCCGACACCTGTCGGTCCGAGGAATATGAACGATCCAATCGGCCTGTTTTCGTTACTCAGTCCTGCACGGCTCCTGAGGATTGCATCAGCAACCGCCTTTACGCCTTCCTCCTGACCGATAACGCGGCGATGGAGAATTTCAGGCAGGCGGATAAGCTTGTCGCGCTCGGTCTCCACCAGCTTCGATACAGGAATGCCGGTCCAGGCAGATACGACATCTGCAATCTCTTCTTCGCCGACCTCCTCTTTGAGCAGGCGGTTGTCGTTTGCTTCCTCGGCCTTTGCCTTTGCCTCCTCCAGCTCCTTTTCGAGAGCCGGCAGTGTGCCGTATTTCAGCTGCGCCAGCTTTTCGAGGTCGTACTGTCTTTCGGCCTCTTCAATCTGGTGGCGCGTCTCTTCAATCTTTGCCTTTACTTCCTTTACACCGGAGATGCTCTTTTTCTCCTCTTCCCACTGAGCGCGCATGCCGGCATTCTCTTCGCGCAACTCTGCGAGTTCCTTTTCGAGAGCCTCCAGCCTTGCCTTGCTGGCGTGGTCGTCTTCTTTGGAGAGAGCCTGCCGTTCGATTTCGAGCTGCATGATCTTTCTGCTTATTTCATCGAGCTCGGCCGGCATGGAGTCGATCTCGGTACGGATCTTGCTGGCTGCTTCGTCCATGAGGTCTATCGCCTTGTCCGGCAGAAATCTGTCGGAGATGTATCTGTCGGAAAGTGTAGCACAGGCAATCAGCGCATTGTCGCTGATTCTGACGCCGTGGTGGATTTCAAAGCGTTCCTTGAGACCGCGGAGGATGGAGATTGTGTCTTCAACCGAAGGCTGGTCGACGAGAACCTTTTGGAATCTTCTCTCGAGCGCTGCATCCTTTTCAACATACTGTCTGTATTCGTCGAGCGTGGTGGCGCCGATGCAGTGGAGCTCGCCCCTTGCAAGCTTTGGCTTTAAGAGGTTTCCCGCATCCATCGAGCCTTCGGTTTTGCCTGCACCTACGATGTTATGAATTTCATCTATAAAGAGCAGGATTCTGCCGTTTGATTTCTCGATTTCGTTCAGTACGGCCTTGAGTCTTTCCTCGAACTCGCCTCTGTACTTTGCGCCCGCAATCAGCGCACCCATATCGAGTGCGAATATGGTCTTGTCCTTTAAGCCTTCCGGTACGTCGCCGTTTAAAATTCTCTGTGCGAGGCCCTCAACCACTGCGGTTTTGCCGACACCCGGCTCACCTATCAGCACAGGGTTGTTCTTTGTACGCCTCGAGAGGATCTGAATAGTGTGGCGGATTTCGTTATCTCTGCCGATTACCGGATCGAGCTTGCCCTCGCGGGCCATTTCAACGAGGTCTCTGCCGTACTTGTTCAGTGCGTCATAGTTCCCCTCCGGGTCCTGGCTGGTAATTCGCTGGTTGCCGCGGACCTGTGAAAGTGCGGTCAGGAAGTTTTCGCGGGTGATGCCTGCTTCTCTGAAGAGCTTTGCCATCGCGCCGCCCTTTTCGGCGAGAAGCGAGAGGAAGAGGTGTTCGACTGAGACGTATTCGTCTTTGAACTGCTCTGCTTCCTTTTCAGCGCGAATCAGCATCTGGCTGACCGCCCTGCTTGCGTAAACCTGGTCGGCTCCGCCGCTTACCTTTGGAAAGCCGTCGACGATTCGCTCCACACTCTGCGTGAAGGCTGTTACGTTTATTGATTTTCCGCTGTCAAAACCCTCTGCACCACCGCCGCTGCGGACCGGAATCAGGCCCATCAGCTTTGGAATCAGGCCGTCCTTTTGCTGCAAAAGTGCCAGCAGTATATGTTCGCACTCCATGGTCGGATTGCCGTTCATTGTGGAGATATTTTGCGCTTCCATTAAAGCGCTCTGCGCATTCTGCGTGTACTTTTCGATATTCATACTTTCGCCTCCTTTGCGAAAATTTGGCGGAGAGGCTTTTCCTCTCCACAATCTAATAGTAAACCCGCTAAATTTAAAAGTCAAGAACTTTTTAGCACTCACCGCAATAGAGTGCTAACAGGTGAATTTAGGGACAGGCACCAAATTGGCCAAAATTCCAATTTGGTGCCTGTCCCTAAATTAGAAAAAAGGCGAATTTGGTGCCTGTCCCTAGATTAGCCTAATAAAAAGCCCCGAGCGTGAGCTCGGGGCGCGCTGTTGCGCATTTATGCCACTTGTCGTTTCCTACAGGAAGAATACAACTGTGTCGATCAGGAATGTTGGAACCAGGATCAGCAGCGACCACTTCATGTAACCGAAGAAGGAAGGCATCTTAATCTTGTTTTCCTCGGCGATGGACTTAACCATAAAGTTAGGAGCATTACCGATGTAAGTGTTAGCACCCATGAATACAGCACCGCAGGAGATTGCGAGCAGCAGCTTTTCGGCGATTGTGCCGACTGCAGTTACAAGACCTTCTGTAGCTCCGAGGGAGCCTGCAGTAGTCATGAATACGAGGTATGTAGGTGCGTTGTCGAGGAATGACGAAAGAGCACCTGTAATCCAGAAGAACTGCCAAGGATTGCTGAGTCCGAGGGATGCACCGTGAGTTCTGAGAAGTGCAAGCGCAGGAATCATGGTAAGGAAGATACCGATGAACAGCTTTGCAACCTCTGCGATAGGTGCGAATGTAAATCCGTTGAACTCTCTGATTTCCTTCTTTGTGGTCTTCATTGAGAGGAATGCCGCAAGGAGGATAATAACAACCTGAATCATGTAGCAGTACTGGAATGTATAACCGAATACTTCAACGCCGGAAGTTCCGAGTCTTTCAGGAGCTGCGAGAATACCTGTCAGGATTACAGCACCAACGATCATTGCAACGAAGAGGAAATTGTGTGCACCTTCGATGTGAATCTTTTCCTTTTCGCCTGTAATCATATCTTCAGGCTTTCTGCCCTCTGCAATTTCCTTCTTTGCGAGCTTTCTGTCGAGCAGTGCGAATACGATCAGCAGGATTGCTGCGTTGAAGCACATGATCGGGAAGATTCTCATTGTCCAGAAGAACGGAACGCCTCTGAGGAATCCGAGGAAGAGTGGAGGGTCGCCTACAGGAGTCAGGCAGCCGCCCAGGTTAGCTACTGTGAAGATGAAGAAGATGATAACATGAGCCTTCTTTTCTCTCCATGCGTTTGCTTTGATGATAGGTCTGATCATGAGCATTGCGGAACCGGTTGTTCCAACCCATGATGAAAGCAGTGTACCGATGATTAACAGTATGCAGTTAACCTTTGTAGTTCCTACCAGTGAACCCTTCAGGGCAATACCGCCGGCTGCAACGAACAGACCGAACAGAAGCACGATGAAAGTGAGGTAGTCGCCCAGAATCATCTCGGACATTTCGTAAAGCAGGTGGTGTCCACCATATACGATGCCAAAAGGAATCAGGAAGCAAGCTGCCCAAAACAGTGCAACCCACAGCTGTTTCTCTTCCCACCATTCAGGCTTTACGAGCGGGAAAATTGCGATTGACAGCAGCATGCCAACAAACGGAATGATACTCCAGATTGGAAGGCTGTTTCCGATATCTTCGCCACCATCTGATGCAAATGCAAGCAGAGTGGTGCAAAAGATCATGATTGCTGCTGAGATGAAAATTTTAATTTCGCTCTTAGTAATCATTTTTTCTCTCCATATCTTAATATTTTTCAGTGAATAATTGCTGCTCGGGAAAAAACCCGAACATATTTATTATATCAAAGAAGCTTTGCACTGACAAGGGAAATTGACAAAAAGTTGTCATTTATATACGAATTTGCGCAAGTTTTTTCATTGTACTTCATTATTTATGGTACGTTTCTCCCCTGTTAATCTTGAAAGAACGATAAATTTGCTCCAGCAGGAACACTCTCATCATCTGATGAGGGAAGGTCATCGCCGAAAACGACAGCTTATAGTCTGCACGCGCCGACACCTCCGCAGAAAGGCCCAGCGATCCGCCTATTACAAACGCCACGTCGCTCTTTCCCTCCAGTCCAAGCTTTTCAAGCTTTTCAGCAAGCCCCTCCGAGCTGAGACTTTTCCCCTGCACTTCGAGCGTTATGACGTACTGCTCCTTTCGCAGGTGCGAGAGTATGTCCCGGCCCTCCGCCGTCTTTACAGCTTCCTCCTCTGCTGCGCCGCTGCGGTCAGGAAGCCGCGCTTCCTTTAGCTCTGTTATCTCCAGCGAGCAGTAAGCCCTCAGCCGCTTTGCATATTCCGCCACAGCTTCGCTCCAGTACTTTTCTTTTAGCTTTCCTATACATACAACGTTTATGTTCATATACGGCTACCCTCCGTTATTATTTGCTGCCCCTCCATTATATCAGATATGCCAAAAACCGCAAAAGGGCGCAAAAAAACCGAAAAGGGCAACATTCCCCTTTTCGGCTGATTCTTTATACCATATATACGTCGGAAACCTGATCCCGCGAAAGAGTTGCCATGTCTATGTGTCTGCCCACATAATAGCCTTCGGATTCCATAACACCCTTTATCGTTGCCTCGGCCATTTCAGGGAAGTTTGTCTCCTTTGAAAGATGCGCCAGAAGCACAGTCGGAGTCTCGAGCAGCCCCCATTTGCCCTCGTCGAGAACCTTGCAAAGCTCTTTACCTGTAGTCTCGTTCGAAAGATGTCCGAAATCGCTGAGTATTCTCCTCTTTATATTGTAAGGATAATTGCAGAACTGAAGTGTATCCACATCATGATTTGATTCGAGCACTATCAGATTGGAATCCACGAGAAGCTCGTGAGCCTCGTCCGTTACATATCCCGAATCCGTAAGTATTGTTAATATGCGCCCTTCACTCTCAAACGAATAGCCTACAGGCTCCTCTGCATCGTGGGAAAGAGTGAAAGGACAGCATCTGATATCACCTATCCAGAAATCCTTTCCCGCTGCTACAGTGGTATGCTCCGCACTGCATTCCTTTTCGATATATTTCCAGGTGCCCGCAGTGCAATACACCTCGAGTCCCGGCAGTTTGTTGGTCAGGGGCTTTATACCACGCACATGGTCTGTATGCTCGTGTGTTACGAGAAGAGCTTCAACATCTGCTAATTTTGTTCCTGCTGCTTCCAGTCCCTCTTCAATTTTCTTGCAGCTGATTCCTGCATCAACCAGCAGTACAGTATCGTCTGTACGTACCAAATAGCAATTTCCGCTGCTGCCGCTTGCGATTGAACAGAATCTGAGAGTCACGTCTATACCTCCAACATTTTGTCTTTTGTATACAATATACATTTTCGATATTTATATTTTAGCGCAGCCCCCCTGAAAAATCAATGAAAAATTTCTAAATTTGTACTGCTCCGACATATTTTTTTTCGCCGCTTGAAAGTGTTATTTCCCAAGTAGGAAACGCCGTATCCGAAACCGTTTCACCGAGCTCCATATCCGTGTCGGGAACCCAGTAAACGAGCTCTATGCCCGTAATGGTCATCTTTGCTCCGGGCTGCTGATTAACCAGCGACATCAGAGCCACCGCCGCAGACATCGTTTCTATTTTACGAGGCGAAACCTCCACATCATCGAGCCAGTGATAATTCATATCTGTAATCCTGCCGTCCTTGAAATAGACCTCGATATAGTTTTCCGCAATCTGCAGGCCTTCGACCTCATTTTTAAAACGAACGCTCGCATCAATATCACCGTCCTCAAAGAGCTCCGTCTCCTCGTACACGGTTTCATCATCCAAAATTCCCAGATACTCGAGAAAGTCCTCCGCTACGCCCTCGTAATCCGAAGTCGCCGTAGGCATCCCCTGTGCGAGGGCCGCTATCTCTTCCCTATCAACGGAAAGATATTCTCCCTGGATTATTCGCAGGGAAGGATGCAGACGCGGTATATCCACTTCAAGCTCTATGTTTCTCTGCTCCATCAGCTGCAAAATTACTTCCTCGTTTGTCATTTCGCCTCTGTCCGAATGGCGGTCCAGAAGACTGTATATCAGAAAAACATTCGTGGCTATCAGCGCTATTATTAAAATTGTCTTTGCTTTAGTCCAGTCCATATTGCTCCGAAGTATATAAATCGAAATATAACGGTTTAGCAAGGCCCTTTACACCAATCTGCCAAACGGGAACCAGCCTGTCTCCATCCGCATAGTATCCGTATTTAACCGAAGTCAGCCTTTGAGCGACCGCCTCCATCGAAAGGTCTTCGCCCAGGGCTGCAGCTATGTTTTGGTAATTGGCAGCTATTGTATTCAGCGCCGAAAAAACTTCATTCGTTCCGGCATCCTGCTTTGGCTCGATAATCGGTCTCTCCGCGTAGTAATATGTTACAACACCGCCCGAAACCTCAATTATAACAGGGTTTCCTTCTTTGAAGAAAATGTCCTCGCCGTCTGTCTCAAGCCCCAGTTCAAAGCGATACTTCCCGTGTCCGGCATTGTCAGTCTTTACCTTTTCAAGCTTTACTCCCGGCTCAATGCCTCCGCCTGTTACGATAGGCTGATGGCTGTCGAAAAACTGCAGCGCAATGTCAAGCGCTTCAAAGTAATTGACGCTCTGCGTACCCGCCGCCTCGGATTTGTACTCAACGCTGCCGTCTTCGTTCAAAATCAAAACAGTCTCGCCATAGCCATACATATATATGACCTTCCCGCCGGACTCCTCAATCTTTCGCACGAAGTCAAAGGTGTTGCCAAAGAAAGACTTTGCCTGCATCGCATCGGCCTCAGTATCCCGTCCCGCGTAAATGTCGCGCTCCGTCATATCGCTTTCCATGGACATAGGGAGCAAGAGGTCCAAATCGACGCCTTCGCCCAGCAGTGCGCTTATCGGATAGTAAACGGCCTCGCTGTCAAAGTCGGTCCCGCTAAAGAAGCTCTCCGCCCATTCGCTCTTTGCACCGCTTACGACGCGAAAGTATTTGTTCTGCGAAGCATCCTTCACCAGCAAACTGTCCGTAGCCGCTGCCGAAAAGCCTATCTCGGAGAGGTTTTTTATCTCCTCCACACCTGCAGCTCCGACCACATTTTTGTATTTGAAATAGTCGCCAAGTGGCAGCAAGTAGTCAAACACTGCCCTCACCGATCTGTAGGTGTAAGCCTCTTTGTACTGCTCTTCGGAAATCTCTTCGACAAAGAGCTCGTCGCTCTGCTCGAAGGCCAGCAGACTGCTGACAAAGCTGCCCGGATCTTCGATACTGCCATAAAGCGGCTTTACGTCGCTTTTTACTATATAATCGCCCTGGCCGGTTCCGATTATCACGTACGACGGAACCGCTACATCCTCGACAAAAACGGTCCTTTCCTCGTCGTCATCGGAAAAGCCGAGATCTATGTCTGAAAGAGAGAAACGAGTCAGCTCAAGATCTGCCCAAAAAACATATAATAGTAGTATTGTCATTAAAGTCAATACTACTATTAATACACTTTTTATTGATTCTTTTATGCTCGTCTTTCTATTCAAAACACTAATCTCCGAATATTGTCTTTAGGAGGTTTTGCAGGAAAGTGAAGGTTCCGGACTGGCCCGTACTGAATACGGCGCTCTCCGTCGTTTCCTTTACCGCAACCTTTACGGTCCTAGTTGTAGTGTATACTACCTTTTTATCTTTACCTAACGTGCTAACCGTGATCAGATAATTACCCGGTGTAACATTTTCAAATTTTTTTGTATAGTAACTCAGAGTATTTGTGCTCGTAAAGCTTTCCGGAGTTTCTATATTTGTATATGTCTTTGTAGTCTTTGTTTCTATCGTACCGTCAACAGCTGCAGATGTGGTAACCACAGTGGATTCCTTTGCAACTGCCACACTGATTGTTTCGGCCTTTGTCACCTTTACCGAAACTAGGAGGTTTGACGAATAAACTGTTGAATCTGCTGAAGGATTTACTATCGATACATACGGATCCGCATCCGCAAATGCCACCAATACCGATGAAAGCACCAGCACCAGCACTAAAGCGAGTACCGGCAGGATTCTTTTCATTTCGCTCGTTCCTCCTTTCCTTAAATTCGTACTTAAAAATGGACACACTTTCAGAGTCTAATCTAGAATACTCAGTATATTGTATCACACTATTGTTACAGCAGTATTACAACCAGTTTAATTCATCTTTACAGAATTGCATCTCATGCAAATTTATTCAAAGCATAAAAAGCGGGCCCGGAAATATTCCGGGCCTGCCTGTCATGTTTTTATGCTTTTAGAACTTGTCGTTTGGCTCTATATCCGGAAGAGCCTCAAAAGATGGCTCATCGTCGGTATTAAGTGCATTCTTCAGATATTCTTCCGAAGCATAGCCGATCTTGAACTGCTTTACCAAACCCTTTAATGTATCTGTCTGGCTGTACAGCTCTTCGGATGCGGCTGCCGATTCCTCGGTAGTTGCCGAAGAATTGCGGATAACATCGGAAATCTCGCCGATTCCGGTATTAACCTTTTCGATACCCAGCTGCTGCTCATGCGAAACGTCCGCAATGGCATTACAGAAGCCTGCCGTCTCGGTAATACCTCCAACGATTGCTTCGAGTGCCTGAGCAGTTTCGTTTGCAATCTTTGTTCCGGCCTCAACCTTTGAAATGGAGCCTTCAATAAGCGTAGTGGTCTGAGAAGCTGCTGCTGCCGATTTGGCGGCGAGGCTGCGAACTTCGTCTGCTACTACTGCAAAGCCCTTGCCGTGTACGCCGGCTCTGGCTGCTTCGACTGCTGCGTTGAGCGCCAGAATGTTTGTCTGGAACGCAATGTCATCGATAACCTTTATGATATTGCTGATGTTCGCCGAAGACTCGTTGATGTCCGACATAGACTGCAGCATAGCGCGCATCTTTGTATTGCCTGCTTCCGCCTGGTGCATAACGTCTGTCGAAAGCTCGGAAGCCTTCTTTGCATCCTCTGTGTTGCGTCTGGTCTGTGTAGCAACCTTGTCCATCGTGAGCGAAAGCTCCTGAACGGTGGTCGACTGTCTGGTGCTGCCCTCTGCCATGATGCTTGCGCCGTCTGCCAGCTGCTTTGCACCGTTTGCAACCTGGTCTGCCGATTCGTTCAGCTTTATGATCATGTCGGTGAGTCCGTTTCTGATCATAACGATAGAACCTGCAATCTTTCCGAAGTCGCCGCTGTACTTAACTCCTCTGTCATGCGGCTCCAGATCGCCCTTGCTCATATTTTCGAGAGTCCATGCCAAATCTTCCATTACGGCATTCAGACTGTCTATAGTCTTGTTGAGAGCGTTTGTCATTCTCGCATTGTCGCCGCGATATTCGCCTGTTACTCTGGTCGAGAAATCAGCCTTTGCCAGTTTTTCGAGAACAGTAAGCATTTCCTTTACCGGTTCGAGCACGGCATCGAGGATTGAGTTAACCCCCGCTGCAACGCTGGCGTATTCGCCCTTGTAATCCTCTACGTTCATGCGCTCTGAAAGGTTTCCTGCAACCGCCTCGCCTGCGAGAGCCTTTGTATCCGTAACAATCTTCTTTACGGAGTCGCCCACCATCTTCAGGCTGATGTCGATATTCTCGAACTGCTTTGCAGTCGCCTCTGTTGCCGGGTCAACCTCCTGAGTACTCTTTTCTATTGCAAAATTACCCAGTGCGATGTTGCTGAGATTTCTCTGAACACGCTTAACCTCGTTTGCGGTAAACTCTGCCTGACGAGCGACCTCTGTGAGATCCTGAAGCGTAACTACATAACCGATGTTTTCGCCGCTGCTGTCTTTGATTTCACTGGTAAGTCTGTTTTCGATCTTGCCGTCTTCTCTGATAATCTTTTCATTGCCCTGACCTGCGAGAAGCTCAGGTATTCCGTTTATATCTCTGCCCTGTACCTCGGCCTTTTTGCCGTACAGGTCTTTGTTCTTTGATACAAATCCCTTTTTCTTCAGCGGTTCTGCAAACGCATCGTTTACGAGTACCCAGTGCTGGTCGTTATCCATTACCTGTACAGGAATAGGAATGCTGTTTAATACCTGCTCGTACCAGAGTGTCTTTGCCTCCACCATTTCGAGGGTCTTGTTGATAGCTGCGATAATCTCACGGAACACGCCCTCATAGTGGTCTTCGTGAGCAGGATCACTGAAGTTACCCGAAGCAACAGATGCGGCAAGTGACTGGGATTCGCTTGAAAGTGCGGTAATTGCACTTACCATGCTGCGAATTGCCTCTACTACCCTTGCGTAGTCGCCCTGAACGTTGTCCGGAATCTCCGGAACTACGCCGTGTCCCACGTCAATCATAGCATCCGAAAGCATATTTACCGTAAACATGATGCTGTCTACTACTTCGTTCATCTTGTTTATGAGAAGGCCGTAGCTGCCCTTCAGCTTGCCCGGATTTGCTCTGTAGCTCATGTCTCCGCGCATTACTGCTTCGTGGAGGTGATTCATTTCGCTGCGGAGCATCTGCATAGAGTGGTTAACTTCAATAACAGACTTATTCAGTATGTCATTGTCGCAGCGAGCCTCAACCTTCATGTTCATCTCACCGTCAGCCAGCTTTTGCAGTGTGTCAGCCTGCATTTTGCTGCTTTCTATCAGGTGATGGAACGCATTGTTTAATTTTTCCACTTCGTCATGCGGAACCTCGGTATATGGACACTGCACGGTAACAACATCGCCGATTGCCAGCTTTTCTGCCTGTACAACGAGATTCTTTATAGGTGTTACCTGTCTGCGCGTTACCAAAACGAGTACCAGGCAGATCAGAATCAGCGATACAATGAGACAGATTGCGAGGAAGATTATAGAGTTTCTAACCGGCGCAAGAGCTTCGCTTCTCGGCAGCATCGTTATGATTGTCCAGCTGGTATCTCCGATTTTTTCAATCTTTGCGAACTGCTTTTGCCCTTCGTATTTTGCCAGTGCAACGCTGTCGTAATCGCCGCCGCTGTAAAGCTCCATCACCTCATCCGGCAATCCGATTTCCGTGATAGATTTTCCTTTATATTCGAGCACCGGATGATAGAATACCGTACCGTCCTCAAGGACTGCTATGGAATATCCCGTCTCACCGATGGTGGCGTCCTTAAAGATTGCCGTAATCTCGTCGAGAACCACATCCACACCGGTCATGCCGACGAGCGTTCCGTCATAATATACCGGCGAACCGATTGTGCAAACGGTATTTCCGGTAATCTTGTCGAAATACGGCTCAGTGACAGCTGTTTCACCATTAGCTGCAACAACCGCATCCATCCAGTCCGAATTAATTACATTGGTTGTAGGATAGTTGGTAAAGCAGTTTTCACCGTCACTCTCCAAAAGGTCGTTTATCGTGTATCCGGAAATATAGAAGTCATCGATTTTCGGGTACTTTTCAAGTGCAGCTGCCAGATAGTCAACAACATAGTTTGCACCCGGCTGCTGAATGTACGGAGTACCCGTCACACCCGAATTGTACATCATTTCCTGCAGGCGTTTGTCCCTGGCATAGCTTTCAGTAACCCCCGCATACTCTGTGAAGAAATCCTCAACTTCACATCTTACGATTTCGGAGGACTGTTTTAGCCGTTCTCCGACTATGTCCATTAACTGTCCTGACAGAATTACACCCATCACTATGATAATCTCAATAAAGATAAGAATGATAGGTACCCCTGTCCCCAATAAAAACTCGCGAGTCAAGCTGCTTGACTTCTTTGCTTTTTTAGTTTTTTCTACCTTTGGGCTCTTTACTTTCTCCTTATTTTTACTCATGATGTCTCTCACTTTCTTGCTTAAGATCAAACATATTCCCGTACCCTACATTATATACAATGTACATTGAAAGCGCAATAACTTATTCCAATATTCCGAAAATTTTATTTAAAATCCCCCAAAGAAAAAAAGCCCCAAAAAGGGCTAAAGTTTTTGACCTTCCTGCCGATAACATGAACAGAATCAGAATGATACGAAGGAGGTACCAATTATGTCAGTATCAGGAGTGTCCACTATCAATACTGCAACCGTGAACCTTAAAGCCGAAGGCAAAATCAGCGCAAAGGCTGAATCCACAGTAGCAGAAAGCGCTGCAAACGCAAACCCAAAAGAGGCCGCAAAGGCTGTTGACAGTTTCGAGAAGAGTGAACCGTCTCAGGAAATTGGATACGGCAATATTGCAAAAGGTCTCTCCGCAGATCAGGTTCAGCAGCTGAACGACCAGAGACTCAGCTCACTGAAGAGTATGGTTGAAAAGCTGATTTCCCAGCAGGCAGGTAAGTCTGCAGGAATCAATTTCTCAGAGTTAAAGATTGATATTTCAATCGACATCACAAGCATCAGTGCCGAAAATGTCAGCGATGACATATTTAACGACCCTAACTGGGGCGTTGACGCAATGGCAACAAAGCTGATGGATATGGCGATGGCTCTTTCCGGCGGTGACAGCTCAAAGGCCGATCTGCTCCTCGGCGCAGTTGAAAAAGGCTTCTCAATGGCCGGTGAAGCGTGGGGCGATGAGCTTCCTGACGTATGCCAGGCCACACTTACCGAAGTGAGAAACCGTTTCGACTACTGGTCACAGAACGGCACGATGGACGGTTACGAATACAAGGGCTATGAGGACTAACGCTTTCAGCGAAGCTCGTCCATAGCTATATTCGCCAGCTCATCGGCGCGATTGTTCATTTCAGTAACATATTTAAAATCTTCAAAGCTAAACCGGGCACCGTTCCACTCTACGAACTTTTCGTACAGAGCGTTGAAATTGGTGCTCTTGCTTTTTAAATTAACGTGCCCCTTTACCCGGAAGAATTCAGCTTTCCCCTGTCTCTCGAGCAGGCGCAGCAGCTCCTCCCAAAGCTCGCGGTTTTCCACGGGCTCTTTTTTCGAGTTTTTCCACCCGTTCTTTCGCCAGGAAACGTACCATTTTTCCCTGAAGCAGTTCATCAGGTAAGAGCTGTCCGAAAAAATCTCCAGCTCCAGCTCCTCTTTTTTAAGCGCCGAAAGCGCAGCAATCAGAGCCTTCATCTCCATACGATTGTTGGTCGTGTTCAGCTCTCCGCCGTGAAATTCCTTTCGGTAATCGCCGTACTCGAGAATTGCACCCCATCCCCCTATATTTTCGTCCGACTGGTTGCCGGAGCAGCCTCCGTCGGTATATATGCGTATTTTCATTCTGCCTGCCTCTCTTAAAGTCCTGCTGCTATAAAATCTCTCATGGCCGTCACCGAAATTTCTTCGCTGCGGGCCTGCCCTATTCTGTCGAGCACGATAATTTTACTGTGGCTGCCGCTGCGTTTTTTATCCGCAAGCACTGCCTCCGCCAGATCCCCCGCATTAAACGGCGAGCTGACCGGCAGTTCGTATCTGGTCAGCAGATTCCCGATAGGAATCGAAAAGTTTTCGCGGCAAAGGCCTTTATGATAAGCCGCCCTGCTTATTACCACCATGCCGATTGCGACCGCATGCCCGTGCGAAATCGTATATCCCGAGCACTTTTCTATCGCATGGCCTATTGTATGCCCAAAGTTTAGGATTGCCCGGATGCCCTCTTCACGCTCGTCCTTTTCGACGATTCCCGCCTTTATCTCGGCACACTTCTTTATTATGCGCCTTGCCTCAGGCGACACATTCCCAAGATAAGCGAAAAGCTCCGCATCCATTATCGCCCCGCACTTCACGGCTTCGGCAATGCCATCGAGATAATACTCGTGCGGCAGTGTTTCAAGCAGTGAATAGTCGCAGATTACCATACACGGCTGCCAGAACGAGCCCACGAAATTCTTGCCGGCCGCAAGATTTGCACCGGTCTTTCCGCCGACCGACGAATCGAGACAAGCCAGAAGCGATGTGGGCACCTGCACATAGCGAATACCGCGCATGTAAATCGAAGCCGCAAAGCCCGCTATGTCGCCCGTCACTCCGCCGCCGAGTGCAACTACCGCATCAGACCGTGTAAGCCCTTTGCGCGCCATATACTCCACCAAATCGTTTACCGTTGCGATGGTTTTGTGCTCCTCACCGGCTTCAAAGCGGAAAACGCAAGGCTCATATCCACCCTCTGTCAGTGAGATTAGCAGCGTCGACGCATAAAGCTCTGCCACGTTGCTGTCCGTAACCACACAGATTTTGCACGGCTGCAAA
>DGGP01000067.1:14214-23454 GCA_002392265.1 Firmicutes bacterium UBA3871
CCTGCTCTGCGCAGCAGTCCCGCCTCTATTAAAATGTCGTACGGCTTTGCCGCCTTAATTGAAATCTTTTCCATAGTTTTATTTGTGATAAGCAAAAGGCCTGATTGCTTCTATCTGCGCTGCAAGCTTCGCAAACTCTTCGGGTTTTATTGCCTGAAGGGCATCCGAAAGAGCTGCTTCAGGGTTGCTGTGAACCTCTATCATCAGTCCGTCGGCTCCCGCCGCAACCGCTGCCAGAGACATCGGAGCCACCAGCTCCGCTCTGCCTGTCGCGTGGCTTGGGTCTACTATTACGGGCAGGTGCGTCATTTCCTTTAGAATAGGAACAGCCGACAGATCCAAGGTGTTTCTGGTATAGTGATCGTATGTCCGAATACCTCTCTCGCAGAGTATGACATTTTTATTTCCTTCGGCCAGCACGTATTCAGCTGAAAGCAAAAGCTCTCTGAGCGTTGCTGAGATTCCTCTCTTTATAAGCACCGGCTTTTCCTGACGGCCCAGAGCTTTTAACAGCTCGTAATTTTGCATATTACGGGCCCCCACCTGGAATATATCCACATGTGAGTATTCTTCAATATGAGAAAGTCCCATTATTTCGGATATTATAGGCTTTTTCGTCAGCTTTTTTACCTTCAAAAGCAGCTCCAGGCCTTCCTCGCCGAGCCCCTGGAATGTATAGGGCGATGTACGCGGTTTGTAAGCGCCGCCTCTGATTATTCCGGCTCCTGCTGCGGCAACTGCTGCAGCGATTTCCGTAATCTGCTCGTCTGATTCGACGGAGCACGGACCTGCCATTATTTGAAAATTGCCCCCTCCGATTTTCACGGGCTCGCAGCCGTCACCCGTTCCGACAGTTACGACGGTATCCTCGGGATGATTCTTTCTGTCTGCGAGAAGGTATGGTTTTTTAACTTGAGCTGTGGTCATTTTTTCCCTCTTACTGATTTGAACGTATTAGTCTTTCCATGGCTTTTCGGTATCCCTCAAAGCCGAAACCCGCAAAGCGGTCTATGCAGGCCTTTCCCACATAAGATATTTTTCTGAAATCTTCTCTTTCCATCGGTTCGGAAAGATGCACCTCCACTGCCGGAATGCTTACCGCCTTTAGCGCATCGAGAATCGCAACCGATGTGTGCGTATAAGCAGCGGCATTTATGACTATTCCGTCTGTCTTTCCGTAGGCCTCCTGAATTCTGTCAACAATAGCTCCTTCGCAGTTTGACTGAAAGATTTCAACCTCACAGCCGAGCTCTTTTGCCGCAGACTCGATATATTTTTCGAGATCTGCATAGCTTTCCCGCCCGTATATTTCAGGCTCTCTGATTCCGAGCATATTCAGATTCGGACCGTTTACAACCAAAATTTTCATCTAACGCAGTGCCTCCATAACATTGCGGAAGGACATTTCCTCGCCCTTGTCGCCATCTATTGCAAAGTCGGCAAACTCTTCGTACTGAGCCCTGCGCTCTTCGTAGATTTCTTCAAGCGGCCTTGACTCGGATATCGGCCTTCCAGTCGTTTCCAGGTCCTCGAGCCTGCGCTGAATCCAGACGATTCTGCCGTTCTGATGCAGATTGCGATAGTTTTCCTCTATCGTCACGCAGCCGCCGCCCGTAGCGATGACCTGTCCGCTCCTCTGTCCGATTTCGGCAAGCAGTGCCTTTTCCATTCTGCGAAAGCCCTCTTCGCCTTCGCTTTTAAAGATTTCCGGTATTGTTCTGCCTTCGCGCCTTTCGATTTCCTCATCGGTATCGATAAATTCCTTTCCGGTAGCTTCGGCAACGAGTCTTCCGACTGTGCTCTTGCCGCTTCCGGGCATTCCAATCAGGACGATGTTTTCCTGCTCCTTTGTCAGCTTCAAAATCAGTGTATCTCTCATTGCGTCGAGCTGCTTTGAAATAGCCGCAATATCAAGCTCTGCCTTGTCCGTCTTTCCGAAGCAGATTTTCAGGCTTTCTATTGCCTGAACGACGAGCATTCCCATACCGCCCATAGTGATTTTGTCTCTCTCCTCGGCATCCATCATCAGACGGGTTCTGGCAGGATTGTATATCACATCGATTACTGCATCCACTCTCCACACATTCGACAGGTCCATCGGATACTGCCCCGCATGCGGATACATGCCCACAGGCGTTGTATTAACGATAAGCTGCGCACCGGCTACGGAATCAAGCCCCGCAATTTCCATATGCCTGCCCTGCTTTGAAAGCTCCTCGAGCCAGTCGAGATCGGCATGAGTCATCTGCGCCACCTCGAATGCACCCATGTCTCTGAGCACAGTCTGCGCTGTAGCCGAAGCTCCTCCGTTCCCGAGCACTACCGCATGCTTTCCCTTTACGTCATAACCGCTTTTGTCCACGATATATTTAAATCCCGCATAATCGGTATTGTAGCCGTGCCAGCCGTCAGCCTCTCTTACTACCGTATTTACCGCACCGATACGCTGAGCCTGGTCGGATATAACCGAGCAGAATTTCATTATTTCCTTTTTATGAGGAATCGTTACATTGAAGGCGTCGAGATCTGTTTCATCCATGAACTTCTCAAGATCCCATGCTTCTACCTCGTAGAGGCCGTATTCGTATTCTATTCCGAGATTTTCCGATATCTTTTTGTGCATTTTCGGCGAAAGGCTGTGTTCGAGATGTCCTCCCACAAGGCCGAACTTCAGGCCTGTATTGCCTGCATTCGCTCTTTCCTCTGCCTTTTTCTGAGCGGCCTTTAACAGACTTTCCACGCTGTTTTGAACCGCGCTTTGATATTCCTTGCTGAGCTCGAAAATCTTTCTGTAAAGCTCCTCCACATAATGCTTTAACTCGTTATCGTCACCTACCAGAGTCTTCAGCTCTTCAAGCTTTTCCGATTCCCGTTTCAAATCCTCAATCGGAAGACCCAGCTCTTTTTTTGCCACAGCAAGCTGCTTGCAAAGCCCCATACGGGCTGCGAACAGCATCACCAGCTGTGAATCTATCGTATCCAGTCTTTTTCTAATTTCTTCTCTTGTCATTTTCTTCACTCTCTTTTCTCCATCCAAAGAAGCAGGTCGTAAATCGCAATGGCAACCGCTGCCTCCACACATGGAACTGCGCGCGGCACAATACACGGGTCGTGCCTGCCCGTTACACGGATTTCCTCTTCTTTGAAGCTGTTCATATTTACACTGCGCTGAGGCTTCACAATCGACGGCGTCGGTTTTACCGCCACGCGAAGCTCTACCGGCATTCCCGTACTCATCCCGCCGAGTATGCCTCCCGCATTGTTTGTCCTCGTATAGATGTCGCTGCATTGTGATCCGCCCTCACGTATGAAGTACTCGTCATTGTTCTCGCTACCCTTCATACCTGCTGCGGCAAAGCCTGCGCCAAACTCTATTCCCTTTACCGCAGGTATTGCAAACACCGCCTGCGCTATCTTGTTTTCAAGCCCATCAAACATCGGCTCGCCTACGCCTGCCGGAAGTCCTGTGACCGTGCAGCTGATGATGCCGCCCAAGCTGTCGCCTGCTTCCTTTGCCTTCAGCACAGCCTCACGCATCTGCTCCTCTTCGGTGAAGCCTCCGATGCTTGCTATGCCGGCCTGCACCTCAATGCCACGCTCGCCAAGCAGCTGCAGCGCAATACCGCCGGCTATACAAAGCGGCGCAGTCATCCTGCCCGAGAAAGCACCTCCGCCGGGAGGAACGGTGTCGCTCTTTGCACGCACCATCGCCGGAAAATCAGCATGGCCCGGTCTAGGCGTATTTTTGAATGCCGAATAATCCTTGCTGCGCGCGTCCTTGTTCTTTATAACCGCAATAATGGGATCTCCCGAAAAGACCCCTTCCTTGATTCCCGTCAAAAACTCAGGCGTATCATCTTCGCAACGTCCCGATGAAAGCTCTGATCTCCCCGGCGCCCTCCTGTCCAGAAAGCTCCGGAGCTTTTTAATATCCAGCTCCTTTCCGCGGGGAACACCTTCGATCTGCACGCCTATTTCAGGTCCGTGAGACTCTCCGAATATCTTTATCACAAAAATACTTCCAAATGTGTTAATCATTCAAATCCCTGTCTGTTATAAAAATTCTATCTTTCCGCCGAGAGCCGCATAATCTTCCCAAAAGCCGGGATATGACTTCGCGACCGCTTCGGCTCTTTCAACGATAACAGGTCCGTCTGCATATATTGCCCCGATTGCCGCACTCATCGCTATACGGTGATCGCCAAAGGAGTCTATCGTGCAGTTTCCGTGCAGTCTTCTGCCATGAGCTTTTACCTTCAGATTTTCCTCGGTCACCTCTACATCGATGCCAAAGTTTTGCAGCATCGCGGATGTCGTCTTTAATCTGTCGGTTTCTTTTATTCTCAGCCTGGTTCCGCCCGTAAACAGGGTTTCGCAGTTGTTGCACGCTGACAGCACTGCGAGAACCGGCATCAGATCCGGAATATTTCTGATATCCACTATGCGTGCGTTTCCACGCGCTACCGATATCACTTCGCGCGCCATGCGCTCTATGCAGGCATCGCCCTGCTCGCTTTCTTCGTTTAACCCCTCGACCTTGATCGTGTCGCCGCCGGAAAGGACTGAGCCCACTATCCAGAAAGCGGCATTTGACCAGTCGCCCTCTGTTTCCAGCTTTTCGGGTACATCATAACGTCTGTAGCCCCTATCGCTTTGAAATCTGATCTGGATGCATCCGCGCGACCGTGCACTGATTCCCATATCTATACCTGCCCTTGCGAGCACACTTCTGGTCATTTCGACATAGCCTCTCGACTCAAAGGTGCCGACTACTGTGATGAAAGGGTCTTCTTCTCCGGGCTCCTGCTTTAACAGCGGGAGAGCGAACATCAGACCGCTTATGAACTGGCTGGTCTGATCGCCCGGAATCGTAAACTCACCACCCGTAATGTCCGGGCGCGGATATATTATCAGAACCTTTTGCTCAGCCCAGTGAAACGACCCTCCGTGCTCCGAAAGGCAGTGCAGCAGCGGCTGCATCGGTCTGTGCGAAAGGCCTTCGTCCATGTGTATTTCCGCGCCGCAGCCTAAAACCGTAATAATCGGTACTATAAAGCGCAGAGTAGTGCCGCTCGCCTTTGTATTCATAACAGGCATTTTCGGCAGGTTCTCCCTGTCTATGGGCTGCACCGAAAGATAGGCGTCGTTTTCGGTTATTTTTGCGCCGAGCGCTTCGAGGCACTCTATCGTTGCGTGAATGTCATCGGAAATTGAAGTACATGCAACCTTGCTCTTTCTGGAAGAAAGCGCTGCACAAATCAGTTCTCTGTGTGTTGCCGATTTGGATGAAATTGCTCTGATTGTTCCCGCCAGGGGATGTGGTGTTATTCTAATCTTCATAGCCTTGCCTTTTAAATAGTCCTGCATAAAAATAGGGGACTTCTGTATGTCCCCCGTTAGTTACTTGATGTTCCAGCGGTCTTCTGCACGAGCTCTCGACTTGTCCAGATGAAGGCCTGTCAGACTTACAGCTTTTTCTGCATCTCTTTCTATGATGGCGTTCATTATATCACGATGCTCGTTTAATATGCAGCGGAGGTTTTCTTCGCCGTAAACGGTAGCTTTTCTCGCCTGATTAACATAGTCCTGATATGATCTGAGGATTTGAGAGAGGAATCTGCTGCGCGTAGAACCGTATATGGTCTGATGGAACTCATTGTTCAGCTCCAGCACCTTTTTGGTGTCCTGACGCTTTGTGTAAAACTCCATTAGGTCAATCTGACCGCGAAGCTGTTCAAGCTCCTCTTCGGTTATTCTTTCGACAGCCCATTCGACAGCAAGCTGCTCGAGTGCCTTACGCACCGAATATATGTCTGCCATGTCCTGCTTTGTAAAGCCTCTTGCAAAGCATCCGCGATTCGGGATGTATTCCATCAGGCCTTCCTCTTCGAGTTGCTTGAAGGCTTCTCTGATAGGTGTGCGGCTGACTCTGAGCTCGGTAGCCAGCTGATTTTCCTTTATCTTTTCACCTATTTTGTACTCGCCTTTAAGGATTCTTTCTCTGATTATTTCTGCGATTTCGTCTGTTAACGAAAACGCGTTTGAAAATCTGCTCTCTTCCATATGTTTTTCCTTTCAAAGCGCTAAATAACGATCTTCTTTTGGTCTTCTTCTTCCATTTCAAGTTCCATCTGAGATGCAACTATTGTTATATTCAGATCCTTAATCAGGTCTATCGTGTACGGACGAATTGGCATCATGTCCGCGTCCCTGATAACTCTGACTACAGGCCTAAACGGCATCTGTGCGTTCTGGCTGACAACCAGGGCAAACGATCCGTCGGAAAGCTTTACTTCCGTGCCGTTCGGGAAGATTGCAACCTTTTTGATGAGGGCCGCCACCATCTCGTTATCAAGCTCGGTGCCCGAAAGCTTTGTGAGGAAATCCACAACCTTGTTTACCGGCCAAGCATTACGATAGCAACGATTTGTCGAAAGAGCGTCATATACATCCGCAACCGCCACAATACGGCTGAACAGCGGCAGCTGATCGCCCTTTAAATGTCTCGGATATCCCGTGCCGTCCAGTCTTTCGTGGTGGGTAAAGCTGATCATCTTTGCGTCGTTACTCAGATTGCGGCAATACTTTAATATTTCAAAGCTGTATTCCGGATGCTTGCGTATCTGCTCGAACTCGGCATCGGTCAGCTTTGTTTCCTTGAACAGGACTCTGCTGTCGAGTCTGACCTTTCCAACATCGTGGAGAATAGCTCCCATAGCAAGCTCCTGAAGCTGCTCCTTCGGAAGCTTCAGCTCCTGCCCGATAATCAGTGAATATACAGCCGTCGATACACTGTGTCCAAATGTGTATTCGTCCATTGACGAAATGTCGGTCAGGCTGACCTGTACATCATTGTTGTACATGATTTCGTTCATCAGCGTGTTAACCGGAGTTTTAAACATATTTACATCTATCGGCGAATTGTTCTCGATAGTTGTAAAGGTTTCTCTGAGAACGTCCTGACACTTGTGGCGTGTTCCTTCGGATACAACCTCCGGAATCTCAATGCCTTCGGATGCTTCGTCGTGGATATATACATAGTCCACGCCCAGATCCTTCAGCCTTTCGCTGTACTTGCTGATGTTCCGCTGGCCCGCTTTGAGATATACACAGCCCATCTTGTACACGTTTCTGGCGAGTGTCATTTCCGGTGTAAGATTTTCTGTTAATACCAATCTCATATTTTACTCCTAATGTTATTTCTAACCTTGCTGTCCCCACATTTCCCTTTTCAATGTGGTAAACCCTCTTTGCGCCTGCTCTTCACGCTGAATTTCCAGCTGCGAAGCAGTTATTGTAATCGAAAGTCTTTCCATTAAATCAATCTGCTGAACAGGTATGAAACGACCTTCAGGATTTTTGAATATACGTACGACAGGCCTAAGCGGCATCTGCTCGTTTTGGCGAACTATCAAACCGTAGCTGCCGTCGGAAAGGCGTACCTGCGAGCCTGTCGGATAGACGGCTATACGCTTTAACAGGCTGGCAACCATTTCGTTGTCAAACTCCTTGCCCGAATGCTTTACCAAATAGTCGAGAATCTGATTATTCGGCCATCTTGGGCGATAGCATCTGTCTGAAGAAAGCGCATCGTAAACATCGGCAATAGCGACAATGCGACCAAAAGCCCTGATGTTGTAGCCTCTGAGTCTGTTCGGATAACCCGAACCATCCATTCTCTCGTGGTGCTGCAAGCCAATCAGGCGGACATCCTCATCCAGGGATTTACACCTCGAAAGTATATCGTAGGTCAGCTGCGGATGCCTTCTGATCTCCTTGAATTCATCATCCGTCAGCTTTCCCTCTTTTTTGAGTATTGCCGGGTCAATCAGCATCTTTCCCGCATCATGAAGTATGGCTCCGAGGCAAAGCTCTTTCATTTTTACCTCGCCATATCCCAAATCTATACCAATGAGTGCCGCATAAACAGCCGTTGATACGCTGTGACCGAAAGTATAGTCATCTGCGGCATTAATATCCGAAAGATTTATCTGGACGTCTTTGTTTGCAAGCACATCTTCCATGAGTGCATTCAAAGGTCCCTCTATTTTGGACACGTCAATTGCCATATTCTCTCTGATAGAAGAATATGCGTCTCTGAGTGCATCCTTGCACTTTGTCCTTGTTTCATCTGAAATGTTCTCGGGAATCTCGATTGCTTCGGAAAGCTCATCTTCTACATACACGCATGCGATACCTATTCGGTCTAATCTTTCCGCGTACTTGTCCAGTCCCGACATGCCCTTGTTGATGTAGACATTTCCATTGACGAAAATACTTCTCGCCAAAACCATCTCAGGGTTTAATTCTCTTAGTGCTACTAATCTCATGAGTCCATTCCGCGATTATAAATTTAGATAGATACTATTGTCTATAGTATATCACAAAACTGTAGTCTTTCAAGACAAAAGTGAAGGGTCACTCTGCGAACCGAGTGACCCTCCCTACATACCTTTTATCTGATTTCTGTTTTGTTTTAATTGCGATTGTTTGAAGCCTTTACAAGTGTAATACCTGCATGAAGAGCGCGGATATTGAGGTCTTCTGTTCCCTTTGGAATGCGGGATAATACGGACTTTTCGAGGGATTCCTCAGTGCAAAGTCCGAGTGCTTCGTTGATAGCTCCAACGGCTACGATGTTTGCGGACATTGGATTTCCGATTACATCCGATGCTGTCTCGAGGATTGGAATCATGATTACATTGTGTGACTTACGATAATCCTCAGGAACCTGAACTGTCTGGTCAACCATTACTACAGCATCATCCGTAACTGTCTCGTGATACTGGTTAAAGCTTGCCTGTGTCAGTGACAGGAGGAAATTAGGTACTGCAACCTTTGTGTAAGTGATAGGCTTATCGTCGATTACGACTTCTGCCTTACACATTCCGCCTCTTGCTTCAGGGCCGTATGACTGTGACTGAACAACCTTCTTTTTGTCAAAGAAGCCTGCCTCTGCAAGAATGATTGTTGCGAGTATAACGCCCTGTCCACCGGAACCGGTGAGTCTTAATTCTGCCTTTTTCATTATTTGTCACCTCCAAGCTTTTTGATAATCTCAGCATATCTTTCGGTGTATTCGCCGGTAGTGCTTGGATTGTTGTAAAGTTCTCCGATAATGAGCTTGCCCTTGAGCTCCTTTTCGTCCATGTTTGCTGCCTTCTTAACGTCAATGGCATTGTCTTTCTGCCAGTTCATCATCTTTACTACGCTGCCCTTCTTGTTCTTGCGGCCGTAGTA
>DGGP01000097.1 GCA_002392265.1 Firmicutes bacterium UBA3871
GTGAAACGGAAGATGTTGTCGATGAACAGAAGTACGTCCTGTCCTGCCACATCTCTGAAATATTCTGCCATAGTAAGACCTGTGAGGGCTACTCTCATACGTGCCCCCGGTGGTTCGTTCATCTGACCGAATACCATGGCTGTCTTTTCTATTACTCCGGATTCAATCATTTCGTAGTAGAGGTCGTTACCCTCACGGGTACGCTCGCCTACACCTGCGAATACGGAGATACCGCCGTGCTCTCTGGCGATATTACTGATAAGCTCCTGAATAAGTACGGTTTTGCCTACGCCGGCACCACCGAACAGACCTACCTTACCACCTCTGGTATAAGGCGCGATCAGGTCGATAACCTTGATACCTGTTTCGAAGATCTGAGATGTTGTATCCTGCTCTTCGAATGCAGGCGCCGGTCTGTGAATGGAGCTTTTTGTTTCTGTAACTACCGGACCCTTGTTGTCGATGGTTTCACCGATAACGTTAAAGAGTCTGCCGAGGACTTCAGGCCCTACCGGAACCGAAATCGGTGCTCCGGTATCGATAGCTTCCATGCCTCTGGTAAGACCGTCTGTTGATGACAGCGCGATGCAGCGCACAACATCGTCGCCTATATGCTGAGCTACTTCTATTACCATCTTTCTGCCTTCATGCTCGATGGTAATGGCGTTTAACAGCTCAGGCATATTATCGGGACTGAACTTGACGTCAACTACAGGTCCTACTATCTGATTGATTATACCTTTGTTCAAAGTACCTTACACCTCCTTATTGCTGAGCCTCGGAGCCTGAAACAACCTCGATGATCTGGTTGGTAATGGCTGCCTGACGGGCTCTGTTGTAGAAGAGTGACAGATTGTCGAGCATTTCTCTCGCATTGTCCGTAGCATTTTCCATTGCCATACGGCGCGCTGCGTGCTCGCATGTTGCCGACTCTACTACCGATCCGTAAACCTTCATTTCAACGTATTTCGGAACCAGGTAGTTGAACACCTCTTCAACAGAAGGCTCATATTCAACCTGTTTGTCCAGTTTCATGACTTCCGGATCGTCCTCGATGTCGAATGGCAGTATCCTCTCGGTTTTAACTGCCTGCTCGAGATTGTTTACATACGATGTGTAGATGAGATAAACCTCGTCTATCTTTCCCGAGTCGTACATTTCCAGAATAGGTCTGGTCATTTCCTTTGTCTCCAGGAAGGAGATGCTTTCAGGTGGTGCCAGATATTCGTTCTCGATATCGTAGCCTCTCTTTGCAAAGTAATCTCTGCCGCGGGAGCCCACCGCTATGATTATAGGCTTGTGGTGGTCCTTTTTTATGAGGGCTTCGGCCTCTTTGATAACGTTCGTATTGAACGCTCCGCAAAGGCCGCGGTTACTCGTGATTATGATATAGCAGGAATTTACTATTTCACGGCTTCCTATCAGATATTTCTCGGGGATGTCAGTCGTACTGTTAAAGATTTCTTCGATCGACTCTGTTACATAATGAAAGTATTTGGTTGTCTTTTCAAAGGTGGCCTTTGCTTTTCTAAGCTTGGCTGCGGACACAAGTTTCATCGCATTGGTGATGTGCTCCGTGGAGTTAACGCTCTTTATACGACGTTTGATGTCCTGCATATTACTTGCCATAAGGACTCACTCCTCCCTATACGAAATCTTCTTTCTGTGCTCTGACTTTCTTGTATTCTGTAAGTGCGGTCTTGAGATCCTCTTCTGTTTCAGGCTCCAACTTGCCTGAAGCGTGAATGTTTCTCTTTATGCTCGGATAATGCGTGTCCGCAAACTCGTAAAATTCTTTTTCGAAATTCTTTATATCGCTGATATCGACATCTGCGAGGTAGTTGTTTGTTGCTGCATAGATAATCATTACCTGATCTGCAACGTCAAGCGGCTCATACTGATCCTGCTTCAGAATTTCCATCAGGATTTCGCCGTGCTCGAGTCTTGCCTTTGTATCGGCATCGACATCCGAACCGAACTGCGAGAAGGATGCAAGCTCTCTGTACTGTGCCAGGTCGAGCTTTACCTTGCTGGCTACCTGCTTCATGGCTTTAATCTGTGCGTTACCACCTACACGGGATACTGAAATGCCGGCGTTAACCGCAGGTCTCTGGCCGGAGAAGAAGAGCTCTGTCTCCAGGAATATCTGTCCGTCTGTGATGGAAATAACGTTTGTAGGAATGTATGCCGATACGTCTCCTGCCTGAGTTTCGATGATAGGCAGTGCCGTAAGCGAGCCGCCGCCGAGCTCATCCGACAGCTTTGCAGCTCTTTCGAGCAGTCTGCTGTGCAGATAGAATACGTCGCCCGGATATGCTTCACGCCCAGGTGGTCTGCGAAGCAGCAGGGACATTGCACGATAAGCTACTGCGTGCTTTGAGAGATCATCATATATGATGAGGACATGCTTGCCCTGATACATAAAGTGCTCACCCATTGCGCAGCCTGCATACGGTGCGATGTACTGCAGCGGTGCTACATCCGATGCTGTAGCGGATACGATGATAGTGTAATCCATAGCGTTGTGGTCGGAGAGAGTCTGCACCAGCTGTGCTACTGTGGACTTTTTCTGGCCGATTGCTACATAGATACAGATAACATCCTTACCCTTCTGGTTAATGATAGTATCGATAGCGATAGCTGTTTTACCTGTCTGCCTGTCTCCGATGATCAGCTCACGCTGTCCCTTACCGATAGGTATGATGGAGTCGATTGCCTTAATACCTGTCTGTAAAGGTTCGAATACTGACTTTCTCTGAAGTACGCCCGGTGCAGGATTTTCGATTGTACGATGTGCTTCTGCCTTTATCGGTCCCTTGCCGTCGATAGGCTGACCGAGGGCGTTTACTACACGACCGATAAGCTCTGCACCAACCGGTACTTCTACTACTCTCTTTGTAGGCTTAACAATGTCGCCTTCTTTTATTTCTCTGTCCGAACCCATGATTACTGCGGCTACGTTGTCCTCTTCAAGGTTTAAGGCCATACCGTAAACCTCGCCCGGGAACTCCAAAAGCTCACCGGCCATGCAGTTTTCGAGTCCGTATATTCTGGCAATACCATCACCAACCTGTATAACTGTGCCGAAATCGGAAACTTCAAGCTGATTTTTGTAACCCTTGATCTGTTCCTTTATCACGGCGCTGATTTCTTCAGGTCGTAAATTCATAAGTTTTGCCTCCTCTCATGCTACATTAAGCTGCCTGCAAGTGTCTGCAGACGATTTCTGACGGATGCATCTATTATCTTTCCTTCGACATAGATTACGACTCCGCCTATCAGGCTCGGGTCTGTCTCGTTTTTGAGATGAACCTTCGTGTTCAGCAGTTTTGCCGTTTCTGACTCAAATTTTTCGAGCTGTGCCGGATTAAGCGGCTGTACAGACACAATCCTGCCGTACGAATAGCCTTCTTCTCTGCTGAGAATTTCATCGTACACCTTGACTATCTGTGCATAGGCACCTATCCTGCCCTTGTCGATGAGGATGCATAGGAAATTATTGAACTCATCACAAAGCTTGCCGGCGAACACTTCTTTAATCACCTGCTTTTTGTCCTTTGCCGGAATGCTCGGCGAAGAAAGGAAGGTGTAAAAATCCGGCTCACTTTCAAATATTGCTGCCAGGTCCTTTAAGTTCCCCGATATTTCGTCAACTTTATCCAAATCCTTTGCGGCCCCAAACAAGGCTTCTCCATATGTCATTGCAACTGCTAATTCTGCCATCCTGAAGTACCTGCCTGTTCTAATATACCATCAATAATTTCATCCTGTCCGGTAACGGCAATTTCCTTCTCCAAGATCTTCTCCGCTGCAAGGACTGCAAGTGCTGCTATCTGTCCCTTCATCTCGGTCATGGCCTGCTGGCGTTCTCTTTCGATGTCTGCCGCAGCCTTTTCCTTGATCTTTGCGGCCTCAGCATGCGCTTCGTCGATAATGGTCTGCGCCTGAGCCTCGGCTTTGAGCTTTGAATTCTTGACGATTTCCCTTGCTTCCACCTCTACGCCTGCGATGCGTTTGTTGTACGCCTCCATCTTTGCGTCGGCTCTGGCATTTACCGCATTGGCATTATCCAGAGTGTCCTTGATGGTGTTTGAACGCGTATCAAACATCCTAAGCACCGGCTTGTAGAGGAAAAATGTAAGTGTGCCTGTCAGAATCAGGAAGTTAATGATGGCGAATATCAATTCTTTTAAGTTGATGCCTAGTGCTTCAACCATAGTGATAACCTCCTTTTGTAAGGGTCATAATTGTCTGCCTACATTTTACCTATGAGCAGGATAGCAATCAGAAGACCATAAATGGTAAGCGCTTCCATGAATGCCAGGCCGAGGATCATGTTAGTACGGAGCATACCTGATGCTTCAGGCTGACGAGCCATACCTTCAAGAGCCTTGCTTGCTGCAATACCCTGACCGATTCCAGGGCCGAGTGTCGAAAGACCAATTGCAATTGCTGCTGCTATAGCGATTAAACCTAAACCTTCCATATTCTGTTCTCCTTTCGTTTTGTAAAAAAGTTATGGGGTTTTTCTTAATTTATTCTTCCTCTTCTTCACAGACCTCGCCGATGTAGATTGCAGTAAGAAGCGAGAATACCAGAGCCTGTACCAAGCCCATCAGTACGCTCAGGAACTGCATAACTACCGGAAGGCCGATAGGAATGAGGTTAAAGAACGCGTTTACTACGGCTTCCTCACCGAAGATGTTTCCGTAAAGTCGCAGGGTCAGCGAGAGAGGACGTACGAACTGCTCAAGGAGCATAATCGGGAAAAGGAACGCAAACGGCTTGAACAGGTGGCCGAAGAACGAAAGTCCGATTCCCTTGCGACCCGTCTTTTCGAAGTTACGACAGCGTTTCTCGTGGATACCTATAATCTGTACCGCAAAGAATACGACTATTGCCATACCTGCCGTCTGATTTATTGATGATGACGGAGCCGCTATATGAGGCATGTGTCCCGACAGCGGGAGCAGGCCGAAATAGTTTGAAAACAGTATGTAAATGAAGAGTGTTCCGACAATCGGGAAGTATTTTTTGTTCGCATACTCGCCCATAACTCCGTCAAAGAAGCCGTGCAAGCCGCCGATTGCCCATTCCGCAACATTCTGAAGTCCGTGAGGTACGAGCTCCATCCTGCGGGTGGCGAGCAGTGCTATAACGATCAGTATTATCGTTATAACTGCACTGGAGCAAACAACATTCACATGTTCGATTCCAATTGAGTGTAACAATGATGTCATGTAATTGCCTCCTCTATTTCACTTTCGAATAAATCTTTTGTATCGAATATGCCTTTCCCGCCAGCGATAAGCCGATTGCCGCAGCAATTATTGTGGCCTCAAACGAAAGCGGCTCTATGGCATGTCTTACAAACAATACGATTAAAAGCACGATGGCATTGATTACATATCCTATTATCATCCTGCTCACAATCTGAGAGTTTTTGAAGGATACATCGTCCCCTGCCGTCAGCATCTTTCTCCAAAGGAGAATATATTTGAGCAGTCCGCAAAGGGCACCGTATACCGCCCCACAGACCGCACTGATAACATAAATCAATTTACATCCTCGCTAATTTATATTTATGGGCCGAAAACCGTTCAAACAAGCCCGATATATGACAATATAATACCTCAAAATCGTGAATTTTGCAATAAGTTTAGTCTATTGTATTCATTATCGCTTTTGTATACAAGGTCTTTGCCGGCGCTTTGCAGGCCGCAAAACCGCAAAACATCAAGGTTGCAGAACTTTTGCACGTTTTTCGGAAATAAAAAAGCGGAAACCGATAAAATGTCGTTTCCGCTTGAAATTTCAGATAGTTTTGCTATTTGACAGCAAACTTGTAATCTGCCGCCTTTATAAAGATGCAAGTTTGTATAAAACCTATACCGAGAGTCTTTCTTTTAAGATCTTTATTATTCTCTCCACCGCATGCCCGTCTCCGTAAGGGTTTGCGGCATGCTCCATCTCCCTGTAGGCATCGGCGTCCGTGAGCAGGGTCTTCATCATTTTGTATATGGTTTCCTCCTCTACTCCCGCCAGCTTTACGGTACCTGCCTCTACAGCCTCCGGCCTTTCGGTTTCCTTTCTTACGACAAGCACAGGCTTTCCGAGAGCCGGCGCTTCCTCCTGGATACCGCCCGAATCGGTAACAATCAGATAGCTCTTTGCCATCAGGTTCGAGAACGGTTGGTAGGTAAGAGGCTCAATCAGATGAACGTTTTTCGCTCCCGAAAGGATTCGCCCCGCAATATCTCTAACCTTTGGGTTGAGATGCACCGGATAAACGATTTCAACATCGTCAAACTCGTCCGCAATGCGGCGGATTGCGCCAAAGATGTGTTCCATGTTCTCACCGAGGTTCTCCCTGCGGTGGCAAGTTACCGCAATAACGCGCTTGCCCTCGAAATCGAGAGCCTTCAGCGTCTCGTCCTCAAACTCGTACGGCTTGCTCGTCACGTCAAGCAGTGCGTCAATTACGGTGTTGCCTGTGATGTAGATGTCGCCCTCGTCAATGGCTTCGTTGAGGAGGTTCTGGCGATTCCGCACCGTCGGCGCGAAGTGGAGATCGGCGATGTGGCCGGTCATCACTCTGTTCATCTCCTCCGGGTAAGGTGAATACTTGTCGTATGTCCTGAGTCCTGCTTCCACGTGGCCGACCTTTGTCTGATTGTAAAAGGCTGCCAGTGCGGTCGCAAATGTGGTCGTGGTGTCGCCGTGGACGAGCACCATGTCGGGCTGCTCTTTTTTAAGTATATCCTCGAGCCCCATGATGACGTTTGCCGTGATCATGTTGATGGTCTGGTTCGGCTTCATTATGTTAAGGTCATAATCGGGCACCAGCTCGAAAAGGCTCAGCACCTGGTCGAGCATTTCTCTGTGCTGTGCGGTTACGCAGAGCACGGATTCGATGTCCGGGTCGGCATTCATCGCCTTTACCAGAGGCGCCATTTTGATGGCTTCCGGACGGGTGCCGAA
>DGGP01000014.1:0-11340 GCA_002392265.1 Firmicutes bacterium UBA3871
TGGAAATCAAGCCTATGAGCTTTGACGCCTGCCAGGCTGCAGTACAGAGCGGTAACGTTGAAATCTCTATCTCCGGATATTCATATACACCTGAAAGAGCTGAAAACTTCAACCTTTCAGACTACTACTATGCAGGCGACAACGAAACAGAGCAGACCATAATCGTTCTCGCTGACAAGGCAGGACAGTTTGACAGCGTAGACGACTTTGCGGGACTTACAATCGGTGCGCAGACAGCATCGCTCCAGATGGCTCTTTGCGAAAGCCAGCTGCCTGATTCCACAAAAATCAAGGAATTCGGCGATGTCGGAACAGCGGTTGAAGCTCTCAGAAACGGCAACGTTGACGGCCTCGCAGTAGCACACGGCAACGGCAAGGCAATCATTGCAAGCAACGACAATATCGGCTTTTCCGGCTTCCTCTTTGACGTAGCCGAGGAATCCGAAAACAACGTAATCCTCATAAAGAAGGGGAACGACGAACTCACTGAAAAAATCAACGCATGCCTCGCAAAGGCTTATGAAAACGGCTACTACGGTCAGTGGTACACCGAGGCTCAGGAGCTTGCGGGAATCGACACAGCAGCAGATGTATCTTATGACGACGAAGGAAATGCTGAATAATTATGAGTGAATACTTTGATAACATAGTAAAAATAATGACCCGTTACTGGGATGTGTTCCTGGTAACGGGCGTCAGCTACACGCTCCTTTTGTCGGTGATAACTGTATTCTTTGGCGCGATCTTGGGCATATTCTTCTGCCTCGGTCGTATGTCGCGCTTCAAAGTGCTGAACTGGCTTTGCATTGCGATAGTGGAGGTAGTGAGAGGCACGCCTATGCTCCTGCAGCTCTATGTGGGCTACTTCCTCGTGCCGAAGCTGCTGCCCTTTGCGGTGTCTGACTTCGTGAGCATAGCAATAGCCCTGATCATAAACTCTGCCGCTTATGTGTCGGAAGTCTTCCGGTCAGGCATACAGTCGGTCGACAGCGGGCAGACGGAAGCCGCGCGCAGCCTGGGTCTGTCCTCCTCGCAGACGATGCTGCGTATCGTGCTTCCGCAGGCGGTAAAGACTATACTGCCGGCTCTCGGAAATGAGTTCATCACAATAGTAAAGGATACATCGCTGGCCAGCACGTTCTTTATCGGCGAGCTGATGACATCGTACCTGAAGGTAAAGGGCACGACCTATCTGACAATGGAATGCCTCTTTATAGTGGGCGTAATTTACTTTGTTCTCACATTTATTCTGAACAGGCTCCTTTGCGCATTCGAAAGGAGGCTGAGAGCAAATGATTAAAACGGTAGGATTAAACAAATGGTTTGGCGACCTCCACGTTCTTTGCGGCGTGGACGAGCATATAAAAAAGGGCGAGGTCGTATCGGTCATCGGGCCTTCGGGCGGCGGAAAGAGCACATTCCTGCGCTGCCTCAACATGCTGGAGACTCCGGAATCGGGGCATATATTCTTTGAGGGCACCGACATTACCGAGGCGGATGTGGACATCAATGTTCATCGCCAGAAGATGGGCATGGTCTTCCAGCACTTTAACCTCTTTCCACATCTGTCGGTCAAGGAAAACCTGACGCTGGCGCCGGTCCTTTTAAAGAAAAAGACACCTGCAGAGGCGGATGAACAGGCAGCCGAGCTATTAAACAAGGTCGGCCTGTACGATAAAATCAATGAATACCCGAGAAAGCTTTCCGGCGGGCAGAAGCAGCGTATTGCGATAGTTCGTGCGCTTGCAATGGAGCCTGACGTAATGCTTTTCGACGAGCCCACATCGGCGCTCGATCCGGAAATGGTCGGCGAGGTCCTCGAGGTAATAAAGTGTCTCGTAAAGGCCGGTATGACATCGGTCATCGTAACGCACGAAATGGGCTTTGCACGCGAGGTTTCAGACCGCATCCTCTTTATGGACGGAGGCATCATCGCAGAGAGCGGTTCTCCCGAAGAGCTGCTTTCACATCCGCAGAATCCGAGGACGCAGGAATTTCTCAGCAAGGTGCTGTATTAGGCGCTGTATTAGACAAAAATAGTATTTCGCAGTATAATATCTTCATTGCCGTTACAGGCAATGAAGATATTTTTAATGGAGAAAGATTTATGAAACCATTATCCGAACGCACAAATCACTTTACCGACTCGGTTATCAGACGCATGACGCGCATTTCAAACAAATACGGCGCACTGAATCTGTCGCAGGGCTTCCCCGACAGCAACCCTCCGCAGGCGATATTAGACCGCCTCGCAGAGCTTAAAAACGAGCCGGTGCACCAATATCCGATTACCTTCGGGGCAAAAAATTTCCGCGAAGCGCTCGCTGCAAAGCAGGAGCATTTCACGGGACTGAAGATCGACCCCGAAACAGAGGTCGTTGTAACCTGCGGCGGCACCGAAGCCATGATAGCTGCAACAATGACCGTCGTAAATCCGGGAGAAAAGGTCGTCCTTTTCTCGCCTTTCTATGAAAATTACCGTGCAGACACGATTCTCTCGGGCGCGGAGCCGATCTTCGTGCCGCTGATTCCGCCTGATTTCAAATTTCGCGAAGCCGATCTCGAGGCAGCTTTCGCGCAAAACCCGAAGGCCATCATTCTCTGCAATCCGAACAACCCGTGCGGCAAGGTTTTCACCCGCAGTGAGCTGGAATTCATCGCCGCTCTTGCGGAAAAGCACGACACCTACGTCATTACCGATGAGGTTTACGAGCATCTGGTTTTCGAGCCGATGAAGCACACTTACTTCTCGACGCTGCCGGGCATGTGGGAGAGGACAATATCGTGCGGCTCACTGTCAAAGACTTACTCGATGACGGGCTGGAGGCTGGGCTACACCATCGCACCGGAGTCCATCACCGAAACGATAAAGAAGGTCCACGACTTCCTGACTATTTCCGCGAGCGGGCCGATGCAGGAAGCTGCGGTTGTGGGGCTTCGCTTTGGCGACGACTACTATCGCGACTTTCTGGCTGACTATGCAAAACGGCGCAAGTTCTTTTTGGACGGACTCGACCGCATCGGCATAGACCACACAAATCCGGAGGGCGCATATTATGTGCTGCTGGACATTTCTCGCTACAAGTACGAGAACGATCTGGAATTTTGCGAAGATCTGGCGCGCAAGGTCGGAATCGGCGCGGTTCCGGGCTCAAGCTTTTTCCGCGAGCCTGTAAATCACCTGATTCGCCTGCACTTTGCAAAGTCCGAGGCGGTGCTGACAGACGCACTGAATCGCCTCGAGGGGATTCACAAGATGGAAAGATAAGGCAAACCGGCATGGAAATGAAGCAAATTGCAACAATACATACAGATTTTGATGAAAAGTTCGGCGTACCGCGGCAAAGCGGCATTGTGCCGGAGCTTACGGGGACGATTAGCTTTGAACCGGAGTTTCGAAATCCCGATGCTTTTCGGGGGCTTGAAGAGTATTCGCATATTTGGCTGATATGGGGCTTTTCGGAGAATTTCCGTGAGGGCTGGTCAGCGACCGTGCGCCCGCCTCGGCTTGGCGGAAATGAAAGGCGCGGAGTCTTTGCAACGAGGTCGCCCTTCAGGCCGAATCCTGTGGGGCTTTCCGTAGTGCGGCTCGAATCGGTCACATACGAGGGAGAGTCAGGCGCACCGGTGCTTCATGTGCTTGGTGCTGACATGGTGGACGGGACGCCTATTTACGATATAAAGCCATATGTGCCTTACAGCGATGCTGTAGTGGAGGCGAAAACCGGCTTCGCAGCTCCACCGGATTCCGGGCTCCTGAAAGTCGTCTACGACACAGTACCCGCGGGGCTCCCGGCATCAAAGCTGCCGGCCCTGACGGGCGTCCTGTCCCAGGACCCGCGCCCCGCTTATCAGGATGATCCGGCCCGCATCTACGGAATCCGCTTCGCGGGCTGCGACATACATTTTAGAGTGGAAAACGGCGTACTTCATGTGATATGAAGGAGCTGAGGCATTAGCGTTTTGGATTAATTTGAATAACAGATAGCATAACCTTGCGGTGCGGAATGCGCCGCAAGTTATTTTTTGGGGCAAAAAGCAGGCCCTTTTTTGATTGTTTTAAAAAAGTCGCAGAATTCCTGTCACAAAAGTAGGTGTTAAAACGTCTTATATATGAAGGGGAAAGTAGGGCACTAAATATGCAAAGATTTTTTCGAAGGAGGTGATGCTTTTGATTGTGTAGATTACTTGTATAAACTCGCATAAACTATTAGGTAAAGAATATAGCTAACAGGAGGAAAAATGAAAAAGAGAAAAATATATGTATTGGCAACACTCTGCCTTTCTTTTATACTGGTACTAGGTAACGTTGAATTGTCTTTTGCAACAAACGAGACCTCATTTATTGCGCAAACGTCAGATTCAGTTGTAAAACAGAACGAAAAAGAATTAATAAATGCACTTAATAGTTTCGAAGGGATGAGTATCCCTGAACTCAACGCCTACATTGACGAGGTATATAGAAAAAGTAATTCAAAGACAGTACTTCACAGCGTCGTTAATCCAACCACAGAAATTCTTGAGTTAAAAGCCGCTTGGCTTGCCGCTGCTCAGATTGCAAAGCTAAAAGGATATCCATGCGCTGCTAAAGCGGTTGAGCATTCAGTTTTGGGTATTAGTTATGAAGAAAATGCAAATTGCGACGGGTTGTTCAGAAACAAGATCGTTGCCACATCAGCATACAAAAAATACCTAAAAAAATTAAAAAGCAGTGGAAACATGACAATTCGAGAAGAAATAACCTTCACAAAAGGCGACAACGCCGATTTATTCTTTGCTTTGCATAATGCAACTATAACGATAGGGAAATATGTCGCAGAATATAGGACGCATGTATATGACCTTTTCGATTTTGAACTTCAATGGTACGACGGGGATATTTTTGTAGACGCAGTAAACAACTGGGCATGGCTTTTCCAAAATACGCATGTGCTAAATCCGGTGGAAATAAATGTATATTTTAAGGAATAATAAAAAGAAACATTTAATAATTATTTTGATATGCGGCTTGCTTTTAATCGCATTGGTTATTGCTACAATTTTTTCCCCGTGGGATGAATACGAATTTAAATGGCATTTCGACATAAATTGGAGCGCCAAATTATCCATGGAAAAGATGTATGACAGTTATGGCGGCTTTCCAATTGATGGCGAGAGGTTGTATTCTGCAAAATTTACGGGTGATGACAGAACATCACTTGAAGAATGGGAAAGCTTGCCGCTGCCACCTCGAATCAATGGGCTTATATATGGGCACAATGGTGAAGTTCATTCAGCCGCAGATAGAATCGGAATGCCGAAAGTCACATCAGGCAAGTGGAAATATGTTGATCGCGGAAATACAAGTGTAGGATATGAGCCCTTTAATTTTTCAATATGCATCTATGATGAGATAGGGGATGTAATTTACTACTACACCTGCGACACTTAAAGGTTCTTATCAATGGAATCATTTTCACAAAGGCGGATTGCATCCGCCGGGAGGTTATTTTGAATAAAAAAGAGAAACGGCTTTTCTTTCGCACGTTTATTCCGTCGTTAATTATATTTGTTACCATTTTTACATTACTCTTTACGGCAATTAGGATTCTGAATCTGAATCCCGGAGGAGAAGACGCTCATATCCTTGCGGGAGAGCTTGAGCTTGACTACCTTGTTGATGAAGACAGCCCTTTCTTTGAAGCATTCGCAAAAGATGACAGGGTTAATGTGTTGCTGCTCGGAGTAAACGGAAATTTAACGGATACGATAATGCTCGTCAGCTTCAATATGGAGCATCCACATGTAGACATCATTTCCGTTCCACGCGACACTTACTACAAAAGGGAAGGCTATAACTCGCAGGCGGAGAAAAAGCTTAATGCTGCATACAAAGGGAACCCGGTAAACACCGCTAAGGCTGTTTCTGAAATACTTCTCGGCATACCGATCAACTATTACGCAATAGTTGAATATGAGGGGATAAAAACAATCGTAGACTCTATGGGCGGTGTCCCTATGGACATACCTTTCCGTATGAAGTACGACGATCCTTACGATACTCCGCCACTGCACATAGATATCCCTGAGGGGCATCAAGTGCTTAACGGTGAACAGTCTGTGCAGTTTTTGCGTTTCAGACACGCAAACAAGGACTCGGGTTTCAAAAGCTATCCAGAAGGCGATATGGGACGAGTTAAGGCGCAGCAGCAGTTTATGGTAAATGCTTTCAAGCAATGTCTCGGCTTCGACTTGCCAAAGATAGCGACAACCGTTTATGATAACCTGACTTCAGATATGAAACTGAAAACAATGCTTTATTTTGCGGGGAAGGCATCAGGAATTACGAGCGAAGACATAAGGACATATACCTTGCCGGTAGATACAGACCCGAAACCACCGTATTATGTTTACCCAAATGTGGGAAAAATTGAAGAGGTATTAATGGAAATATACACTATCGAAGAAGAGAATAGTGAAATTGAAGAAACAATAGAATAATAGATAGCTTAAAGGAGAATAGAAATGAGTAAGAGAATTTTATCTTGCATATTAGTACTGATTTTAGTCATAGGGTCCGCAACCGTCGCGTTTGCAGGGAATGTCCCCCCGGCTCAGCAGGCAAACTACCCAGGCGGAGCTTCGGTGCAGTATGTTAGTGTGTCAAGTGCAAAAGTTGGTTTGAGCATTGTAGGTTCAAGCGCTGATGCAAATTTGCGCGTTGTCCCTAAAGCCACAAAGAATATAGATCGCGTAGTTATAAATGTAACACTTTCACGCAAAGGCAACGCAACAGCCATTAAAACCTGGGACGCAACATTATATCCTGACTCAATTGGTGAATACATGTGGACAAACTCATGCAAGTTATCTGTGAAGGGGACATATCGTTTAAACGCAACAATTAAGTGTTATGCGGGTAGAACCTTAGTTGAAACAATTTCAGAAAGCAGCGCAGATGTAAAATATTAAAACTTACAATTCACAAAGAAGATCTCACGGCGTTACACGCCAGAGACCTTCTTTTTTTAATCAATAATATTTTAGACTTTCTGCTATTTTTATTATTTTGTCTAAATCAATGCTTGCGCGAATATCGATAATTCTGTCGGCTTGAATCCATACAAGGAAATATTCTTCGCCATTTTTAATCCAATATCCATCATACATATTCTTGATTCGCACTGATCCATTTTCATCTGCTTCGTTATCTATGCTAATGATTGATCCTTCTGCGGATTCCTGAGAAAGATATATATAGTCGCCATTTTCATCCTTGAAAGTAAGGGTTTTCATCCACTCCCTATCCGCTGCAAAATCGAATTCAAATCCTTCCGGCAAGTAAGATGGATACCAAAATCCTTCCCATGTAGCCGGCACTCCCTCTGGCAGACCGTTTTCTTCACTGTTTGGAGTAAGGGTGATGTGCGTAGGCTCTTCTTCCATAATGAAGTTTCTGAACTTATCTCGCACCGCATCGACATTTGTGACAAGGATTGCACCTGCCCCGACAAATACGGCTAATGCCACGCAAGCAGCTATTGAAAGCTTCTTTACAATGCGCCCGCTTGATTTTTTCCCGGTTTCTTGACGGTCTGCCTCTGTCATCCCCTTGATTTGCATGCGCAAATCCTCCGGCATTTTTACGTCACTCATTTCTGCTACAATTCGTTCATATTCAGCATCACTTTCCTCAGCTAAGCTTTTCCCCACATAAGTCAACACCGCCTCGCTTTTTGCGGCTATTGCCTCTCTGTAGAGGTTATCTTTCTTTTCCACTGTCCTCACCACCTTCACCTTGGGCTTTCAAAAGTTTGCCCAGTTTTCTCACAGTGCGGCTCAGTCGTTGCCGCGCCGCAGCATAATTTATGTCCAAAATCGCTGCAATTTCTTTTTCGCTTAAACCGCGCCCGTATCTCAGCTCAATAACAGCTTGCTCTTCGGGGTTTAATTTACGGATATCGTCGTGCAGCTCCTCGCTTATTTCTTGAGAAGCCAATATCTCTAAAATGCCTTCATCCTCGGCAAACAGATCGGGGAGGTTGTCAATTTCAATACTATCCAAAGAAATTTCTTTTGATTGCAGATTCTGCTTTTTCCTGTAATGATCTTTTGCTACCGTTCCTGCGATTGTGTATACATACCCCTTTGCACCTTCGGACTGCGGGTTGCCTATTTTTCCTATATTATTTATGATTTTGACAAACGCATCCTGCACAGCATCCTTTGCCAAAAATTCATTCCTCAGATAAAAAAATGCTATTCGATAGATGCCATCCCCATATAATTCAAGGATAGTTTCGACTTTTTTGTTTTCTTCTTGTGAAAGCTTTGGCTTCTGCATAATTGATTTCCCCTTTTCGGTTTACTCTCAAATTATAGCAAAGCAATTAATCGAGCTCAACAATTTTGCTGCGAGTTTTCACAATTTTTTGCAAGTATATACGCGACAGCAGAAAACAACTCATATACTGTAAAATTTAAATTGCATATTGTGGATTTCCGATTCGTACGCATCAAATAATCCATTGCTTACATAGTATCGTACGCCTCCAATGAACAGCACACTATAATTTGTCTTTATCGGTTCTGTTCCGTAGAAGCTGACGAAAACACTCCATCCCTTTCCAAGATAAGTGTAATCTGCTCTTGTTCCGGAATTAGCTGCAGCCAAGATTTTACCTGTACTGGTATTTTCAATGATTTTCCCTTTTACAACAATGGTGAATTCGCAAAGTTTTGAACCGGCGCCAAGTACCGGATTCTTTTCAAGGAAATACTTTGTGCCTTCAGCATTTACTGTTATATTTGCGCCCCTCACAGGGAACTTACTGGCGGCAACCGCATGTTGCTTTACCTCGCGGCGCAGGTCTTTAGATATTGAAATAGTGTGGACTTCTCTTTGGGCATTTCTCCAAACAAAGAGGTAGTTGCCTTCAGCAAATCTCTTTGAATTTTCCAAAACAAACTTCTCAGTAATATCTTCACCATCAATACTTTCGACAATACAATCCTCCGGCCCTTCAAAAAGCTGTCTTGCCATTTTCATAAACTTTTCACTCGGAAGTGGGGATTTGAAAGGGCTTACCTCATAAAATTTATCTACCATTAAAAGGCTGTCGTAACCCAACTGCGGTACATATAAACTATTATCCCAAGCAACGCTTGTCTGTGCTGAAAATGCTACGATTAGCAATGCTATAATTGCAATTGATCCTTTTCTCATTTGTTATACCCCTCCTTGTATTAGGCTTAACGCAAAACATTCAAACTTTACTGAATTTTTCCCAATGGCAACAAAATTTTACACTTATTCGAAGGCAGTGTCAATTTAAAATGGTCCCTTTTCCCCTTCATATATAAAACGTTTTAGACTCCGTTTTTGTGACAGAAATTCTGTGATTTTTTAAAACAATCAAAAAAGGCCTGCTTTTTGCCCTAAAAAAGAACTTGCGGCGCGAAATGCGCCGCAAACTTGTGATATCCCTTATGCAAATTAATCTATATTATCAATCCCCGCAGCCACCGCCGCAGGTATTTCTAACTCCTGTGGTCATAAAATAGCTATATCCCTACATGAACATAATCATATAATGCGGCATGGTTTCTTTTATTCCCACTTTGCCATTCCGGTTGGCTATAAACTTATAAGCCACGCTCGGCGAAAAATCGTCGATGAACCTGTTTAATGAAACCGAAACATTATTTCCCGCTTTAACCTCGATTGGCACAACTTCTCCGTTCTTTTCGATTAAAAACTCGATTTCGCGGCTTTCGTCCGGCTTGTAATAACATAGCTTGTAACCTCTTTTAACGAGGCATTCCGAAATTATATTTTCGTAAACTCCGCCTCGCGCATTTCCCTTAATGGTATTGTTTAATATGGCTTTCTTCGTCTCAAAACCGTAAAGGCAAGTGAGCAGGCCTGTATCGTTTATATAAAGCTTGAACTGGTCATCTCGCGCATTTGCCATTAACGGGATCTGTGGCTCTGACACGTTATAGCAGGCGTTCACCAACGACGAATCCTTTAGCCATTTTATGCTACCTTCAAATTTTCTGCGCGTCTGTCCTTTTTCTACTGTGGAATATTGGAACTTTTTCAGTTCCTTTGCAAGCTGGCGCGGAATTGCATCGTAGCACATCCTGACAAGCTGCTTTTCTTTTCCCTTTGCATGCTTGGAAATGTCGTCCTGATACTGAGCCAAAATGTTCTGCTGAAGCTCGTTCACACGACCGAAGTCTTTGTTTACGGAAAAGTCTGCTACGACTTCCGGCATGCCACCAACGACCATATATTCCCTAAAAATCGCTTCAAACTTGCTGTGAATGCTTTCCGGAATTTGATTGTCCGTACCAAAATACTCGCCAAGAGAAGCAATTGTAGCGTCATCATACCCATATGCCCAAAGGAATTCTTCGAAGTCCAAAGAGTACATCGTAATTTGGGATTCATATCCGACCGGAATCGACGCCGGTTCCTCAACTTCACTATCGGCGTCGTCACCGTAAGCCAGCCCCAAAAGCGAACCGGATGCTATTACATCATAGCGCATGTCTTCTGCCAAGAACTTCAAGGCAGTTCTCGCATTCCCACAGCGCTGGATTTCATCTAAAAATATTAGAGTGCTACCTTGAATCAGCTTTGCCCCGGGGATGTTTGCCGTAATCCTTTTGAATATTTCCTCGGACGAAAGATCTCCGCTGAAAATCTGTTTTAGCTGCGGCTGCTTGAAAAAGTCTATGCTAATGAAAGAATCATATTCGTTCAGCCCAAATTCTCTGACAATGAAAGACTTTCCGACCTGCCGCGCCCCCTTGATAAGCAAACATTTTCTTAAGTTTTTATATCTTCTCTGCTCTTGCCATTTCAAGAGCTCCGAATACACTTTTCGCCTAAGCATGTCATATCCCTCCTGTAGCTTCAATTTATCACATTTTGCGCAGTTATGTCAACTATTTTGCATAAAATCGGAGGGTGTTTTAAGTAAATTTTGCATAAAATCGGATGGTGAATTCACTAAAAATTGCATAAAATCAGAAGTTCGCCACATAACCCGACAAAAAGATAATACCCGCGGCCACCGCCGCGGGTACTTTCTCATCACTCACTTTCGAAATATCAATTCGTTTCCACGCTTTCAATTCGAAGTTTCATTTTTCCTTTAAAGGTATTCTGCCTTTCAACAATTAAAGTTTAGCATTCTAAACGCAATAAAAGTGCAATAGATTCCATTGCACTTTTTAAAAAATTATATTTTTTTCTCTTTTTTGTTGTTTTCGCTATTTTCTGTGTAACAGCTGCGCCGCTTCTGCTGCCTTTTGGTCGGCACGAGGTCTTTCCATGCACTTGCGCGGCTC
>DGGP01000014.1:11399-12288 GCA_002392265.1 Firmicutes bacterium UBA3871
GCGAACAAAGCCGAATTTCTCATAGAATCCGTGTGCATCACGGGTTAATAGTATTCCGCGCAGCGGTCCGAGCTCGGAATCCGTCACAATAGCGTTTATCACATTCCTGCCCACGCCGTGACGTCGATACTCTTCATCGACGATTACGTCGCAAAGATAATAATATGCTGCGTGGTCAGTGATGACACGCGCCATGCCTATCAGCATACCGGTATCCTTTGCCACCGCACAAAAACATTCCGAGTTTGCAATACTGTTATACACGGTCTCTTCACTGCGCTGGTTACCCCAGTAGCTTTCCTTCATCAGCGTCATGACATCTTCGAAATGTATGCCCTTTGAAAACCTGACTACCTCGAAGTTTTCTATGTCGGTGTCCATTGGCGGCTTGGCTGTCGTACCTGCTTCGCGCACCATGCAGCGGTCGGTGTTTGGAATGAAGCCTTCCCACTCAAGCGATACATGCTTGTTCTCGGTCAGTATGATGCCGCGCAGCTTCGCAACGGATTCGTCGTTCACAATGCGGTGAATCAGCGTTGTGCCGATGCCTGTACCGCGGCAGGTCTCTTCCACGATAAAGTCGGATAGATAGTAGTTTGTCGCATAATCGGTCAAAACTCTGCCCATGCCGATGGCTTCGCCGGTGTCGGAATTTATGGCATAGTAAACATCCGAATGAGCAAGCGATATCTCGACCACTTCCTGCGGGCGATTGTTTGCCCAATAGCTTTCCTTTAACAGCGCCATAACCTGCTCGATTGGCACATCCTTTTTGTTTTTTACAATTTCAAATCTCATACCTTCTCTCCTTTCATACCAACCTCCCAATTGGGAACCTGTCCCCAAATTGGAATTTTCGCCAAATTGGTGCCTGTCCCCAAATTAGAAA
>DGGP01000111.1 GCA_002392265.1 Firmicutes bacterium UBA3871
GGCTCCTGCCGAGCCGGAAGCGTATATAGAGCAAGTCAAGGTCGAAGTCGAAGCACCGGCTATAAAGGAACCGGAGTTCAGACAAAACCTCAGAGCAAAGGCTGTGACTGAAGGAAACACTGCTCTCGAATTCGGTCAGTTCACCAAAGGCGAACAGACTTCCATTCCAAAGGGCATGCGCATTATAGGAAATGTTGAGTCCACGGATCGCCTTCAGATTCTCGGAAAAATCGAAGGTGATGTTAATACAACAGGAGATGTCGTTGTAACAGGCGTAATTGCAGGAAATGTCAATGCAAATAACGTTTCTCTCCAGAATGCAGGAATAAAGGGCGACGTTACAGCTACGGGAAATGTCAGCATTGAGCATGATGCAAAGGTTGTAGGAGCGGTTAAAGCGATGAATCTCAGACTGGACGGCCGTATAAAGGGCAATGTCTTTGTTGAGGAGACCAGCGAGATGGCGAGCGGTGCTCTGGTGATAGGCAACATTGAGACGGGATATATCTCGACCAGCAGAGGCACAAAGATTAAAGGAAACATTATTACCAAGAAAACCGACACGGTTGATGAAGACGATTTTGATATAGAGGTGTAGACATGGGAGCAGGAAGAAGATCAATTAAATTAAGCAATCTTTCCGCTGCGACACCGAATGTCGAACCGGAAGTAAAAGCTGCAGAAACGATGCCGGAGGCACCAACCGAGGCAGTACCTGAAGAGCCCGCTGTATTAGAAGTCAGTGGCGCAGTTATGAAGGAGCCTGAAGAGCCGGCTGTATTTGAAGTCAGCGGCGCAGTCATGAAGGAGCCTGAAGAGGCACCTGTCGAGGCCGCACCTGTCGAGGACGCACCGGCTGAACCGGCTGAAATGACTCCAATCGAAAAGATGCTCAGCGAAGAGCCACAGACTGTGGAGGCACCTGCAACCGAGCCGGAGCCGGCACCACAGGCTATCAGCTCAATCGATACGATTGTTGAAAATTCAGAGTCTATCGGAGAGGCAATCAGAAAGGTTGACCACAGAGACGCACAGATTCTTCAGGCAGAAGTCATGAAGGACGGTGCAGTTTCAGACGAGGTCGGCATCATTGCTCACGGTACAAAGATTCATGGAGACATCGTTACCGATGGACACCTTGAGATTAACGGAGTTGTCGAAGGCAGCATCAATGCTCGTGGGAACGTTCGCGTTAACGGGGATGTTTACGGAGATATCGCATGCGGCAATCTGATTATAAAAGAGGGCGTTTTAAAGATTAACGTTCAGGCTCGCGAGGATATCGCGCTTGGCGAAAAGGCTCGCATCGAGGGAGATATACGCTGCCGCAAGATTGGAATTGAAGGCACTATCGTAGGGAATATCACAGCCGGTGAAATCGTGCAGGTAGCACCGAGTGCTATCATCAACGGAAACATTACCGCTGCAGGTGTTGCAATCGGCATGGGAGCAAAGGTTAACGGCCAAATTACGATGACCGAATAGTTTTGCATATGGATATCAGGCAAATTAACACGACGGCACTCGCCTATCTGGGCGATGCCGTCTATGAAGTTTATGTGAGAGAAGCTTCCGTCAGGAAGAATCCGTCAAATGTCGATGCCTTGCATCACACGAACGTGCGCTATGTGCGGGCGGAAGGTCAGGAGCTGGCAATCAGGAGGCTTATGGATGAGCTTACTGAAGAGGAGCAATCAATTGTTCGCCGTGCGCGCAATCATAAAATCACCTCAAAGCCAAAGAACGCCTCCCCGATAGCCTACAAAATGGCGACAGCGTTTGAAGCGCTGGTCGGGTACCTTTATCTGACGGAGCAAAAAGACCGCATGGAGGAAATAATCCGAAAGGCGATGGACATAATAGACAAAGGGAAAGAAATAAAATAGGTATTTTTTATGGCGGAGAAAACTCCAAAAGAGAAAAAGATTACAAACCGCACTCGTGATATGATAGCTGACTATGTCATTACAAACCAGCATATCACAAAAGAGTACGACAGACAGCATGATGAAGAAAAGATCAGACGAAAAGCGACAGGCGAAAAGCGCAAAATGACATACACGGAAAAGCTGTATACGGCTGTGATTGTCATCGGTTTGATTCTGATTATTGTTCGTTACGGTATATTAAAGATTTAAGGGAGAAAAATGAGCAAGGCAGATGTATTATTCGTAAATATGTGTCGTGAAATACTCGATCACGGATATTCGAGCGAGGGGCAAAAGGTAAGAGCACGTTGGGAAGACGGCACGCCTGCTCACACCATCAAAACATTTGGTGTGGTAAACAGATACAACCTGTGGGAAGAGTTCCCGGCACTCACTCTGCGCCCGACGGCAATCAAGTCGGCAGTGGATGAAATGCTTTGGATATGGCAGAAAAAATCCAATAATATAAAGGATTTAAATAGCCATATCTGGGACGAGTGGGCTGATGAAAACGGTTCAATCGGCAAGGCTTACGGCTATCAGCTCGGTGTAAAGTACAGATTCGCACAGGGCGAAATGGATCAGGTCGATAATGTCATCTGGCAGCTCAAAAATCAACCTTATTCACGCCGCATAATGACGAATATCTATAATTTTGCGGATTTGATGGAGATGGGGCTGGAGCCATGCGCTTACAGTATGACGTTCAATGTGACGGGAAATCGTTTGAATGCGATTCTGAACCAGCGTTCGCAGGATATTCTCGCTGCGAACAACTGGAATGTGGTTCAGTATTCGGTTCTGGTGCACATGCTTGCTCAGGTTTGCGGTTTTGAGCCGGGCACCCTTATGCACGTCATTTCCGATGCGCACATTTACGACCGCCATGTTGATATCATCCGTGAAATGATTGAGCGCCCGCAGTTCCCTGCGCCGAAGTTTAGTCTCAATCCTGAAATCAAAGATTTCTACGATTTCACGGTGGATGACATAACTATCGAGGATTATCAAAAGAATCCGCAGATAAAGAACATACCAATCGCAGTTTAGCGATGCAAATATGATGATTCGAACGCCGGTGGTATTCGTCACCGGCGGTTCTATTACGGGAGACTGAATTAATGAAAGCAATTGTAGCAACCGAGAAAAACTGGGGTATAGGAAAGGACGGAGGGCTGCTGATGCACCTGCCGGGCGATCTTCGCTTTTTCAAAGAGCAGACGATGGGGAAAGTGCTCATTATGGGCCGCAAGACCCTCGAATCCTTGCCGGGCTCCGGGTCGCTGCCGGGCAGAACGACAATAGTCTTCACATCGAACAAGGCTTATGAGCCAAAGAAGCTCACGCCGGACGGCAAGCTGATTATAGTCAGCAGCTTTGATGAAATGATGACACAGCTGATGTTGCTCGAGTACACGGATGGCATAGACGCCGAAGAAGATGTCTACGTTGCGGGCGGCCAGAGCATCTATGAGATGTTCATGCCTTACACCTCAGAGTTCATCGTCACACGCATCGACAAGCAGCTTGAGGCCGATGTATACTTTCCAAACCTCGACAAATATGTGGCGGACGGGCAGCTTAAAATCACCTGGGAAAGCGAGACTCAGACAGATGAAAAAACAGGCACGACGTACCGTTTTGTGCGCTATGCCAGATAGAAACCGAAAGGGGCAAAACAGTGAGTAAGAGTGAAAATAAATACAGAAGAAACAGCAAAGGCGAGTGGGAAGAGCGTAGACCGCGCGGTTCGAAGCCAAGTCGACGAGATTTCGCAAAGGGCGGCCGCGATGAACGTCCGACGGGCAGCGCACGTGATGACCGCCGCAGCCCTCTGAATACCGGGCGCGCTACCATAGAGCTTGACTATCCGTCTGAAGCCAAAAGTGCAAACATCATAATAGGCAGAAATCCTGTCATGGAGGCGCTCAAGGCAGACCGCGAGATTGACAAAATCCTTGTCGCAAAGGGTGCCGAGGGCAGCATCGTAAAGATTGTCGGAATGGCAAAGGACAAAGGCGTTCCGATTATATATTCGGAAAAGGTCAGCCTTGATCGTATAAGTGGAGGAAAGGCACATCAGGGTGTGGCGGCTTACATGCCTGCGCACGAATATGTTGAAGTTGATGACATCCTTGAAATAGCAAAGAAACGCGGCGAGGATCCGTTTATCATCGTGCTTGACAATATAGAGGATCCGCACAACCTTGGCGCAATCATGCGTACTGCGGAAACTGCAGGGGCGCATGGAATAATCATCCCGAAGCGCAGAGCGGTGGGGCTTACCGAGACTGTTGCAAAGGCTTCTGCGGGGGCTATAGAATATATGCCTGTTGCAAAGGTTGTGAACATAGCGCAGACTCTGGAGAGCCTCAAGGCGCGCGGTATCTGGGTAGCGGCCTGCGATATGGGAGAGCATATGTATTATGATGCGAACCTGACGGGTCCGATGGCGCTTGTTGTAGGAGCTGAAGGCGAAGGAATATCGAGGCTTGTGAAGGAAAAATGCGACTATGTGGTATCGATTCCGATGCTGGGGCGCATTTCGTCGCTGAATGCTTCGAATGCGGCGGCAATACTGATATATGAAATCTGCAAGCAGAGACTGCTCAGCCAAAAGGCAGATTGATTTTTTCTAAATGTGTCTCAAATCAAAGAAAAGGGGTAGACTGTGATAAAGGACTACAATGATTTCACCGACGAAGAACTGGTGGAAATATCCGTTTCCGGCGATTCGGATGCAAAGGAATATCTGATCAGGAAGTATATGTCCGAGGTTCGCAGCAAGGCGCGACTCTATTTTATCATGGGTGGAGATGCCGAGGATGTGGTCCAGGAGGGCATGATTGGCATTCTCAAAGCGATTCACGCCTATGACGAGAGCAGAGGTGTGCCATTTCATGCGTTCATGAACATGTGCGTTAACAGGCAGATTTACACAGCAATTGAAAGTGCGGGCAGATTGAAGAATGCCCCGCTGAACGATTTTGCATCGCTTACGACATCTGAAGGTGAGACAAATCCGGATGTGGCAAACATCAGGTGCGGCTTTGAGAGTCAGCCTGAGGAACTGCTAATATATAAAGATATGGTCGATGACCTGATAAATAATGCTGAAAAGCTGTTTGGACCGCTGGAATTGCAGGTCTGGAAGGAGTATCTGAGAGGCAAAGATTATAATGAGATTGCCAAAACGCTCGGCAAGTCGCCAAAGGCTGTGGATAACGCCATCCAGCGCATCAAGAAAAAGATTACGGGGTATTTGAATTGTTGACATTTCAAGCAGGATGTTGTATTATATTCTCGGTATGCTGACAAGCTGCCTTAGCTCAGTCGGTAGAGCGCATCCT
>DGGP01000164.1 GCA_002392265.1 Firmicutes bacterium UBA3871
TGCCCGGCTTTACGTGCTGGAAGTCCAGAACTACGTGCGGTTCACCGTTGATTTCAAAGGTTATGCCTTTTCTAAAATCGCTTGCATAAATCATTTTTTGTATCTCCTTAAATTACTTAATAACAATATCCAATGTAATATTATAATAGATTTTAAGCGTTGCCGCAAGAAATATCTTCAAGCCCCGGCATTTTCATTCCAACTGCATCTCCAAGTATCTTGTAAACGTCCTGCATCATCAGTGAAAAGCGCATTTCTGACTGAAAATATTCGGCAATGCTCGGGTCTCTCATCATATCCTGATAAAGCTGCATCATCTTTGCCTGCATATCGGAATCTATTGACTGCCCGGACATCTGCTTCATGGAGAGCTCGAGCTGTTTAGCCTGCAGGTCGTTTACGATTGCTGCGAGCTGCGGATTTGCATCGATTTTGTCGCGGAGCTGTTTATAGGATTTATATTCGTCGGATTCCTTTATTGCAGCTGCTAGACTGTGAGCCTGGCTATATACGTTCATATAAAATTCTCCTTTTTATATTTCCATAAATATCGGAAGTATTACCGGTGTACGGCCTGTGTTTTCGTAAATAAAGCTCTTGAGAGCGTCTCTGACCTTCCCCTTCAGGATATTCCAGTCGGAAACTCCGCTACTCATGTATTTATCGAGGACATCGGTTACAACTTCCCTTGCAGCGCCCATAAGATCTTCATTTTCGCGAACATAGACAAAGCCGCGGCTGATCAGATCCGGCCCGGAAACTATTTCGTTTGTGGCATCTTCGATGGCAGCTACTATTATAATAAGCCCTGCCTCAGAGAGCATCTTTCTGTCACGAAGCACGATATTGCCCACATCGCCTACGCCGTAACCGTCGACAAGAACTGCTTCACCGGAAGCAACACCTTCCGTCTTTGTTACGGTTTTGCCGGCAATTGAAAGACAGTCGCCGTTTTCGAGGATAAATACGTGATCCTCCTTTTGACCGAGCGAAATTGCCAGATCCTTGTGAGTCTTTAAATGTCTGAACTCGCCGTGAACCGGCATGAAGTATTCAGGCTTTAAGAGCGAATGCATCAGCTTCAGTTCTTCCCTGCAGGCGTGGCCCGATACGTGAATATCCGCTATATCGGAGTAAATAACCTCTGCGCCCTTCTGGAAGAGCAGATTAACTACATTTGAAACTGCATTTTCGTTTCCCGGAACCGGTGTCGATGAAAGTATAATGCAGTCACCCTTTTTAATCTGAACGAATTTGTGATCGTTTGTCGCCATACGGGTAAGCGCACTCATCGGTTCACCCTGGCTACCGGTTGTGATGATAACCAGCTCCTTGTCCGGGATGTTCTTTATTTTGTTTATATCTACCAGAACTCCGGCAGGAATAGTGATATAACCCAGGTCAATTGCCAGGTTAACCACATTTTCCATGCTTCGTCCCGATATTGCAACCTTTCTGCCGAATTTCACAGCTGTATTTACAATCTTTTGTACTCTGTGAACGTTTGATGAGAATGTCGCTATAATAATTCTGCTCGTTACGCCCTGGAAAATTGTCTCGAGTGTCTGTCCGACCACTTTTTCCGAAGCGGTAAAGCCCGGGCGCAGAGCATTGGTGGAGTCCATCATTAAAAGCTTTACGCCTTTATTTCCGATTTCGGCAAATCTGCCGAGATCAATCGGCTCGCCGTCTACCGGAGTATAGTCGATTTTAAAGTCTCCGGTATGGAAAATCATGCCTGCAGGCGTATTGATTGCAAAGCACACTGCATCCGCAATCGAGTGTGTCGTTCTGATGGTTTCTATTTCAAACACACCCAGCTTTATGGTATCACCCGCATAGATGATGTTCAAATCTGCGTCGATTCCATGTTCAATAAGTTTGTTTTCAACCAGCCCCAGCGTCAGGCGTGTGCCGTAAATCGGACATCTGACCATTCTGAGGAGATATGGAATACCTCCGATATGGTCTTCGTGACCGTGAGTCAGGATAACTCCCTTCAGCTTTTCGCTGTTTTTGATAACATAGTCAAAATCCGGTATTACCGAATCAATTCCGTACATTCCGTCGTCAGGGAAAGACATTCCGCAATCTATGATGATAATGTCGTCCTTGTATTCGAGGAGAGTCATGTTTTTGCCGATCTCATTCAGTCCTCCAAGAGGTATCACCTTCAGCGGAGACGCATTCTTTTTTGGTGCGCGATGCGCAGGCTTTCCGGTCTTTGCTTTTGCTTTTGCCTGTGTTTTCGTACGTGTGCTGCGGCCTGTCCCCTTTCCCTTATTTAATTCTTGATTTTTCATATAGTCCTTTCTGTCTTAGGTTTTGCATGCGTCTATTTGACTACGAGGTTTACAAGCTTGCCCGGGACAGCGATAACCTTTACCACGTTCATACCGTCTGTCAGCTTGACAATGCTTTCGTCGGACATAACGTACTTTTCAAGTGCAGCCTTATCCATTCCGTTCGGTGCGTTCAGTTTTGACTTAACTTTACCATTAATCTGAACTACAATTTCGACTGTATCCTTTACTAATGCTGCTTCGTCGTACTTTGGCCATGGTACGTTGAAGAGTCTGTCGGTATGTCCCAGATGCTCCCACATTTCCTCTGTAATATGTGGTGCAAACGGAGAAAGAACGATGATGAGGTTTGTAATCGCAGTAGCGAAAAGCTCTTCGTTGATTCCTCCTTCTTTGTATTTATACATCTCATTTACAAGTTCCATGATGGAAGAAATAGCTGTGTTAAAGCTGAATCTGCCACCTGCATCCTCCGTAACCTTTTTAATTGTCGAATTGAGAGCGAATGCGAGGTCTTTATCGGAACTGTTTTTGCAGGTATATGCCTTTACGCCGTCAAGCTTGTACTTTTGCGACATTTCATATACCAGTCTGTATACACGGCCCAGGAATCTGAACGCGCCTTCAACGCCTGCATCAGACCAGTCAAGTTCTCTGTCAGGTGGTGCTGCGAAGAGGATGAACAGACGAGCTGTGTCCGCACCGTATTTGTTTATAATCTCCTCAGGAGAAACAACATTACCGATGGACTTGCTCATCTTTTTACCGTCTTTGATTACCATGCCCTGTGTCAGCAGGTTCTGGAACGGCTCTTCGGTATTTACAAGTCCCAGGTCATACAGTGCCATCTGGAAGAATCTCGCGTACATCAGGTGAAGTATCGCATGCTCTACTCCTCCGATATACTGGTCAACATTCATCCAGTACTTTACTTTATCAAGGTTAAAAGCTTCTTTGTCATTCTGAGCGTCGCAGTATCTTAAGAAATACCACGATGAATCGAGGAATGTATCCATTGTGTCGATTTCACGCTTTGCGGGAGCTCCGCAGCAAGGACAGGTGGTATTAACAAATGTCTTGCTTGAAGCTATCGGAGATTCTCCCTTTCCTGTAAACTCTACATCGGTAGGAAGCTTTACAGGCAGATTTTCGATTTTTTCCGGTACCCAGCCGCATTTCTCGCAGTAAATCATAGGAATAGGTGTTCCCCAGTATCTCTGACGCGAAATCAGCCAGTCGCGGAGCTTGTAGTTTGTTGTGGCCTTGCCGATGCCCATCTCTTCGAACTTTTTTGTTACATTTACGATGGCTTCTTTGGTGTTTAGGCCGTTAAACTCTCCCGAGTTAATCATTGTGCCCTGCGCTTCCGTAGCGTGCGGCAGGTTGTCGAGATCGATTCCTTCTTCGCCTGTGTCAATTACGGCGATGATAGGGATGTTATATGCCTTTGCAAAGTCAAAGTCTCTTTGGTCGTGTGCAGGTACGCCCATTACACAGCCGGTACCGTAGTCATACAGTACATAATCTGCTACGTAAATAGGAAGCTCTGCCTTTGTCAGAGGATTGATTGCATAGGTGCCGGTGAATACGCCGGTCTTTTCCTTTGTAGTGGAGCTGCGTTCGATTTCCGTTTTCTTTGCGGTTTCTTCCTTGTATGCATCCACTGCTGCCCTGTTTTCAGGCGTGGTGAGTAAATCTACGATAGGAGCTTCAGGAGCGATTACCATGAAGGTGGTTCCGTAGATTGTATCAGGTCTTGTGGTGTAAACAGTAATGGTTTCCTCTTTACCCTTCAGACTGAATGTCAGCTCTGCACCGTGGGATTTACCAATCCAGTTTCTCTGCATTATCTTTACTTTGTCAGGCCAGCCATCGAGAATATCGAGGTTCTTTAAAAGTCTGTCTGCATAATCTGTAATCTTGAAATACCACTGTGAAAGCTTTTTCTTTGTTACAACGGTCTTGCAGCGTTCGCAGCAGCCGTCTACTACCTGCTCATTGGCGAGAACCGTTGCGCAGGACGGACACCAGTTAACCTGGCTTTCCTTTTTGTATGCGAGGCCTTTGTTGTAGAACTGGATGAATATCCACTGCATCCACTTGTAATAGTTTTCGTTGCAGGTTTCTACCGTTCTGTCCCAGTCATAGGATATACCCATTGTTTTCAGCTGATTGGTCATTTCGGCGATATTGTCCCAGGTCCACTTTGCAGGCTCTATACCGTGTTTGATTGCGGCGTTTTCTGCAGGAAGTCCGAAAGCATCATAGCCCATCGGATGGAGAATGTTGTAGCCTGCCATATGCTTGAATCTGGCTACAACGTCACCTATCGAATAGTTTCTGACATGTCCCATGTGAAGCTTTCCCGAAGGATAAGGGAACATTTCAAGTACGTAGTACTTTTCCTTGTTTGGATCCTCGGTTACCTTGAAGAGCTTTTCTTCTTCCCACTTCTGTTGCCATTTCTTTTCTATTTCCGCAAAATTATATTTCTCGTTCATAACTAATTTCCTTCCTGAAATTCGACTGTTTCACAGTCTCCCCAAACTTTTTCTATATTATATCTCTGACGCATCTCTTCCGAGAACAGATTTACTATTATATCGCCGAAGTCCAGTAGGATCCAGCCGCTTTCTTTGCGGCCCTCACATCCTTTCAAGAAAAGGTTTTCCTTTGCATAGCCCTCATCCACATCGTCCGCCAATGCTCCCAAAAGCCTTTCGTTTGAAGCACTTGCTATAACGAAATAGTCGGCAAAGGACGCCTTGGCAGAAATATCGATGATAACAATGTCCCGGCCCTTTTTTGCATCCAGTATTTTAGCTCCATGAATTGCCAGTTTTCTTGCTTCTTCTGCTGTCATCATATTTCCTTTCAGTTTATATATTTGTTTCTAAGTATTTTATAGCAGCTGTTGTATCCGAATCAAGCGGTGAACCGGTTTTTTTTACAAAATCCGCCGTATTTTTTAATGATTCAAGACATGCTCTGTCGAGATTGATTTCCGCCAGAGCTCTCAGCTTGTCGACTCTGGGGTATTCCCTCGAAGGCTCTATCGCATCGGCCAGATAAATAATCTTTTCAAGGAGACTCATTTTATCCCTCCCCGTCGTGTGATAGCAAACCGCATTTATTATATCGGAATCGCTTTCACCGAATTCCTTTTGAATCATTATAGCAGCAATTTTGCTATGTGCAAGACTCGGATTATCAAAATATCTTTTATCCAGCCCAAGTTCATCTATACACCGGTTCATCTCCTCGCCCTTTAACCACCTGTAGGAGTCGTGGTAAAGAGCCGCGAGAGCAGCTTTTTCAGGGTCTGCTCCGTATAGCTTTGCAAGGTGCACAGCCGTATCGCGCACCCCGTAGGTGTGACGCAGTCTGCTTTCCTTCAGATGAGCCTTTAAGAAATTATCTATAGATTCCATGTTCTTCAATATATGCCTCTACCTTTTCGGGGACCGTTTCATCAGGCAAATCCTCTTCGTATGCGTGCTCGCGTATATAAGTCGAGGAAATGTCGAAAAGTCTGTTTTGTACGAGTATTATCTCTGTACCGTATGTCCTTCTGATTCGCTCTATCGCTTCGAGCATCCCGGAGTTTTCGCAGCCGGGACGCTGACCTACTACCAGCGAACAGCTTTTCAATATTTCCTCCGCCTCCATCCATGTTTCAATCTTTACTATCGAATCCTCGCCGAGTATAAAGTAAACTTTAGCATCGGGATATTTTTCCCTAAATGCCCTGATAGTCAGATAAGTATAGGAAACTCCGTCATTATCGAGCTCGTAGGTCGATATTTCATACTTTTCGGGATCGGGCAGATAGGAAAATCCGATTTTAAGCATGTTTATACGGTCCAGGCCGCTCGCTGCACGCCTGTCCTGCTTGAAAGGCTGGATTTTTACCGGTACAAAGAAAACTTTGTCAAGCCCGGCGGATACGAGCGCATCATGCGCGAGATAAAGGTGCCCCAAATGAATCGGATCGAATGAGCCGCCAAAAATACCTATTTTCATATTATTTGTTTATCTTCAGGCACAACTCTTCGAGCGCCGAATCATCCTGCTTGCTCGGTGCCTGGCAAACCATGCACTGTGCGGCCTGATTCTTCGGGAATGCCATAACTTCTCTGATTGAATCCTCGTGAGCCAGCAGCATAACCAGTCTGTCGAGACCGTATGCCAGTCCTGCATGAGGTGGTGCTCCGTATCTGTAAGCCTCCAGCAGCCAGCCGAACTTTCTCTGTGCATCTTCCTTGGAGATGCCGAGAACGTCGAACATGCGGGCCTGCAGGTTGCGGTCGCTGATTCTCACGGAACCTCCGCCCAGCTCTACGCCGTTAAGAACGA
>DGGP01000102.1 GCA_002392265.1 Firmicutes bacterium UBA3871
AATCGAAAATAAACGCCTCAAAAAAACAGCACTTTTAAACAAGAAACGGCTCATAAGCAGAATCTGTAAAACTCGGTTATGATCGGTATGGGAACAGATAAAAACGCGGTGATGACAGCAAGCTAGATATATGAATATCAAATATCATGGTACATTAGGACTGTCTGATGCGGAAATGCCAAATACGATGATTGTGATAGATCTGATAACAGATATATGAATTCATCTGTTAATCGTGCAGTAAATGGCAAGGATAAGATCGAAGGAATATGCAGCAGTTAGTTCGCAAGGTGATCACTGAGATACCAATTATAATAAAGAAGATAATAATGTAAGCTAAGTATGCGGAAGGGTGAACAGCTGACTCGTTTGATTAAAACAAATTACTAATATAATAATTAAATATTAGGATTTATTTGGCAGAAGGGCTATTTACATATATTTATGAAAGATGGCCGGCATGTGCAGATTGACCATCCTTGGGTATATAACTATTCCGAAAATTATGATTTTAGGAATAGTTGTGCCAATCAAAATTGGCCCCTCTTCGGGGCTAATTATTTTATCCTTTTATAAGAACCCTAATTGTTTTAATGCGAATATCCATCCAAACAAAGTCAGGCAAGATAATACTGTTGTAAACGTAACCATTTCTCCGGTTAAATCAGAATCCGAATCCATTGACACCGACATCGTATATGATGTTACCGCCGTCGGTCCACCGCAAATAGTTAATATCGTTGCAAGATTTATATCTCTGAATCCCAGCAATACTGCTACGCTTACAATTATTGCCGGTAAAAATACCAGTCTGGTGCTGACCCCTATAACCAGATTCCGGCTGTTTTGCTTTATCTTTGAAAGCTCTACGGAAGCTCCTAGGAATAATAAGGCCATAGGTGTTGTTAATGCGGCAATTGATGAAATTGACAGATCCACGAACTCCGGGAACTCTGAAATTCCAACAATTCTAAATGCCAATGCCACAACTGTAGCAACAATAATCGGGTTCTTTGCAATGCCTTTTAATACATTTTTTGTAGTAACCTTCCCTCCTCTGTACTTTTCCAGTGTGTAAACAGCCAGTACATTTACAATCGGGATTATTACCGCAAGCGAAATAGATGCGGATCCCAAAACATCCGAGCCATACATATTAATCAGTATAGCCATTCCGAATATTAGAGAATTTGTCCTAAAAACAGTGTGTATGATTGCACCGCGTGTTTTGGGCTTTTTTTCAATAGCGAGCGACAGGCATGTGGCAAGCAGATACTGAACGAACACTATCCCCACCGAAAAAATAACTAGTTTTGGTTCGAAATCTGTATCAAAATCAGTATAAAATACGTTCTTGAAAATCAGGCAAGGAAGCAGCGCTTTAAAAACAATGTTATTACCTTGCTTCTGTGTTATCTCATCGCACATGCCTTTTTTACGCAAAAAAGCCCCGAGACACAGAAGTACCACTAATGGAAAAACTGTATTAAAAGATATAACAAAATTACTAAACATACCTATTTTAAAAACACTTAACACCCTTTTTTGTCTGTTTTAACGACGATTTTTCGATTTTTGAATAGAATTTCAGCTATCTCTTAAAAGCTAAAGAATCGAGATAGCTCTGAAGGATTAGAACCGCTGCCTGCTTGTCGATAACTTCTTTGCGCTTCTTTCGCGAAAGATCTGCCTCAATCAGCACTCTTTCAGCTTGCACTGTAGTCAGTCTTTCGTCCTGAAAAACAATTTCGACGTGAGCCATACCTGTGGACCTCATCTTGTTCTCGAGCATAGTGCGGAACTCTCTAACCTTTTCTGTCTGCGGTGAATCAGTTCCATCAAGCTTAAGCGGCAGACCCATTACAACAGTGTCACAGTCATATTCCTTTATATAGTCCATAACCTTGCTGCAGTCCTTGCGAATGCCTACCCTCTCAATTGTAGTAATGCCGTTTGCAGCTATTAAAAGCTCGTCACTCACTGCAACGCCAATCGTTTTATCACCGACATCCAGTCCTATTTTTCTCATATATGTCTCCTATTTTTTTACCTGTCCCCAAATTCGCCTTTTTGGAAGTTTGGTGCCTGTCCCCAAATTCGCCGAAAAAAAGGCGGGCATTTAAACCCGCCACAAAACCAGTTTTACTTGTCGAGGAATGTTCTCAATAACTCCTCCACTAAATCATCGCGCTCGATATGCCTAATCAGGTTTCTCGCATTGTTGTTGCTGGTGATATATGAAGGATCACCGGACAAAATATAGCCGACCATCTGGTCTATTGCATTGTATCCCTTTTCGTCGAGAGCATCATATACAGTATTAAGAACTTCTTTGGTGCTCTGTTTTGTCAGCGCATCACCTTCAGTTCCGAAAATAATTGTGTTTCTGTTGTCCATAATAACTCTCCTTTCGTCCCCTTTTTGAATCGCATAATTCAAAATTCAAACTACTCTTTCATTGTAACAACAAAGAACCAAAAAAACAATAAGGAACCGTTAATTTAATAATACTGTAACATTTCACAACGCTAAAATCCCTAAATCAAAGATCTTGCCACCTCAAATGCAGCCTGAATCTTTGAAGGATCCTTTGCGCCGGCCTGTGCCATATCGGCCTTTCCGCCGCCACCGCCACCTGCTGCCGCTGCGATCTGCTTTATCATATTTCCTGCATGGTAGCCCTTGCCCGTCAGGTCATCTGTTACGGATACCATGAACGTAACCTTTCCACCTGCCTGTGCTGCAAGCACGAGGATTACGCCCTTGTACTGAGCCTTAACATCGTCTGAGAGCTGGCGAAGATCGTTGATATTTACATCCTCAAACGCCTTTGTAACCAGCTTCACACCATTGATTTCCTCTGCGGAAGCCATCATTTCGCCAAGAGCGTCGCCCATTCCCTTTTTCTTTAGATCTTCGAGCTCCTTGCGAACCGCCTTCATCTCTTCTGTTGTAGCGATGAGCTTGCTTAACATTCCCGAAGGGTTGGTTCTGAGCACCGTTGCAGCTTCGCCGATAATATCTTCGTTCTCGTGGAGAGCCTTGAGTACGCCGAGACCTGTGATGGCCTCAATTCTGCGAACGCCTGCTGCTACGCCCGATTCGCTGACAAGCTTGAATGCGCCAATCTGGCCGGAGTTCTTTACGTGAGTTCCGCCGCAAAGCTCCTTTGAGCAGTCGCCGACGGATACAACTCTAACCTCAGCGCCGTACTTCTCGCCAAAGAGCGCAGTTGCGCCGCTTGCGATAGCGTCAGCCTGAGTCATAACCTTTGTTTCAACCGGAATGAACTGCAGAATCTTTTCGTTTACATACTTTTCAACCTCTAAAAGCTCTTCCTTCGTAACAGCCTGGAAGTGGTTAAAGTCGAATCTGAGGCCGTCTGCAGTAACGGAAGAGCCTGCCTGCTGCACGTGGTTGCCCAAAACTTCTCTGAGTGCCGAGTGCAGGAGATGTGTTGCTGTATGGTTTGCGCATGTTGCGTTGCGATTTGGCTCTGAAACAAGCAGCTTTACACTGTCGCCCACCTTTACCTTACCATCAGCAATTTCACACTTGTGAACATAAGTCTTGTTTACCTTTGTCACATTCAGAACCTCAGCTCTGAAGCCGTCGTTAAAGATGAAGCCGATGTCGCTTGCCTGGCCGCCCATTTCTGCGTAGAAAGGAGTCTTGTCGCATACGATGCGAACTGTGTCGCCTACGATAGCTTCGTCAACCTCGGCATCCTTTAAGATAGCGAGAATCTTGCCCTCGTCGGCTGTTGTTTCGTAGCCTGTGAAGTTTGTTACGCTTTCAAATGCCTTTGCATCGGTTGCTTCCTTCCAGCCCTCTTCGTCGTCGCTCTTACGAGCTGCTCTCGCCTGCTCTTTCTGCTGCTTCATGTTTTCGTTAAAGCCTTCAACGTCAGCTGTGCAGCCGTTTTCGGCGAGGATTTCCTCAGTAAGCTCGAGCGGGAAGCCGAATGTATCGTAGAGCTTGAATACCTTTTCGCCGTCAAGAACGGTCTTGCCGCTCTTTTTCAGCTCTTCTACATATTCAGCTATGATATTTTCGCCCTGATCGATTGTGGAAGCGAATCTTTCCTCTTCGATTGCGATTATTTTCTGGATGTAGTCCTTCTTTTCAACAAGCTCCGGATAAGCACCGCCTGAAACTTCGATAACCTTGTCGGAAATGCCCACAAGGAAAGGGCCTTCAATTCCGAGGATTCTGCCGTGTCTTGCAGCGCGGCGGAGGAGTCTGCGGAGTACATATCCCCTGCCCTCGTTGCTTGGAACGATGCCGTCGGAAATCATGAAGGTTACGGAACGGATGTGGTCGGTGATGAGTCTGATGGATACGTCAAACTGACCGTCGCCGTCCTTGTATTCTACGCCCGCCTTTTCAACTACAGCGTTTAAGATGTGGCGGATTGTATCAATATCGAAAATGGAGTCAACACCCTGCATGATGCAGGCAAGTCTCTCAAGACCCAT
>DGGP01000140.1 GCA_002392265.1 Firmicutes bacterium UBA3871
TCGATTTTTTGCAAATGGAGTCAACTCCTCGCAAATTTTAAACGTCCTTGTCGAGCTTGGTTGCCCTTGTTGCGCGCTCTGCAAGCCGACCTGACCTGTTATATGTGTGGTTGCTGAGGCTACGCTTTGCAATATTTTCAAAGGTTAAAGCCTTGCTTTCCACTCTGCCGCCAAACGAGCTGTGCCCTGAAAAAGCAGATTTGAACGAGGATACGGTTGCCTGGTTCAGCTTTGCCTCATTAAACGAAAGCTTGTTGTCCTTTCCTACAGTGATTCCCACCTTTGAAAGGAGATTTTGGTTGCTCTTTGTATTGTTTACCATCCACACTCCGTTTCGGAGTGCTTCCATTGATTCCGACTTGCCTGCCTCGTCCACCATCTTGTTGTAGTCGTTAACGAAGGTGTTAACAGCTTTCCTGATTTCGTCGAGGTTGTACTGACCGTTTTCATCCTTTTCGTAAAGACTTGCCTTGCTGACATCCGCTGCACTTTCCTTTAATGAAGTCGCCGCAGTCTTTACAGATGTCATTTTTTCATTCGAATCTTCAATGTTCGAATTTGCGGCACTTTTTTCCTGCTGGTAGTAAGCCCGCAAAGCCTTGCGATAAGCACCGTTATTCACATTGTTCATCTGCAGCAGATTCACGCTCGAAGATGTGTTTTTATTCTTGTTCAGAGCATCAAACAGCGAGTTAACAGTGTTACCGTTATTACTGAAAAGGTTATTTGCAAGCATTGTACCTACTTTAATTGCCATAATATCCCTCCTATGAACTACGTGCTAATGCGGCTCTCCCTGCCGCCGTTAATGTATCAAATATTATACCTCTGTACACTGAAAAAATCAACCTTTTAGCTAAATTGCGCCCCCGGCTGCCGCTAAATTCCCACAAATTGCCACTCAAGTGCCGCCTTCGAGACTAATGCTCCGAAAGGTTCCTCAAAAATGTTTTCCTGTGAATCGGACACATTCCAGCTTTTTTTATGCCTGCATAGTGAGCTGCCGTACCGTAGCCCTTGTTTGATTCGAAGGCATAATCCGGATACTGCTTTGAATATTCCACCATCATTCTGTCTCGCGTTACCTTCGCAACAATCGAAGCCGCAGCTATTGACACGGATTTCGCATCACCTTTAATGATGGAGGTCTGTGGAATTTTCACAGCATCCACCTTTACTGCATCAAACAAGACATGCCCAATCCCGCCGCCGGCTTTCCCAAATGCAGAATCTTCTTCAAGCTCCCCGCTTTTAATTTTCTCTGCCAGCTTTGACTCTGCATCCGCCACAGCATCAGCCATTGCTTCCTTTGTCGCCTCGAGGATATTAATCTCGTCAATCCTCTCGTTATCCCTGATGCCGATTCCGACAGCGACCGCTTTTTCACAGATAATGTCAAACAGCTCCTCCCTGCGTTTTTCGGAAAGCTTTTTCGAATCATCCACGCCGAGCACGTCAAAATCCTCCGGAAGTACCACGGCGGCGGTAACCACAGGTCCCGCCAAAGGTCCGCGCCCGACTTCATCAACTCCCGCTATATATTTTACGCCCTCGCTGTGAAGTCTGTCCTCAAACTCCTTCATTTCTGCCAGCCGGGCGCGCATCTTTTCCATTCTTTCAGCTTTAGTCATTTTTCCCTTTCGTGAAAAAAGGCTCATGCCTGTCTGCACGAGCCTTTATTATCATTCTTAACAACCTCTGACTCTGTTTCTGCGAAGAAGTGCAATGATGTTAACGGCTAAAATGCTGCCGCCCACTGCCATTACAACGCCACCGAGTGCGATATTTGTAAGCAAGGTTCCCTTCATAAAATATACCTCCTTTAGTTTTATCACTTATTAATCGTTCCAGAGCCGAGACTCGATTTTTTCAAGCACCAGCCTGACAAACGCATTCGTAGTGATATAATTGACATCACTACCCTTTTTTATTATTATAAAGCCTTTTTCAATTCCGGGCAAGTCCTCAATTGAAGATGTATTAACGCAAAGCGCCACGGAATCGGCCAAAAGCAGAGGTGGTATCTCGGCGCTCTCATCCCTGCCACCAGCTCTGACCAGCGGTACATCCACAATAAACCTGCGCGTTTCCTTTCCGAAATGCATTTCCATCGGAAAGCCCGGCCTCTCAAAAGCGGAATACTCTATAGGTTCGATATTCTGCTTTCCCATTATACTGAGTTTTGTCTTGTCGACGCTGATTTCACCAATCTCAAGACGCCTCCCGACCGGAAAGCCCAGATGGAACATTGCCTTGTGCATATCGACCTTTCCGAGTATCGGCAGCAGCCGGTAAAGCTGCGCGCAGTCGTCGCTGTTGTGAAGTATAATTGTCGACTTCAGCGCTTCCTTTTCTGCTCCTTCTTTGCGTGTCAGATATTCATAGTAGAGCTCCACGCTGTCTGCTCCGCTGATCATATCCGTTCTGGTCTCCCAAAGTCCCATATAGGATTCAACAGTCTTCTGTTTCAGATTCGGAAGCAGCTTTCGAAGGTCGGAAAACTTGTTCAAAATCCTGTAAATATCCAGATTGTACGGAAGACCCTCTTCATACTCTACGCCCAGCCTTGCACAGCGCTCTTTAAGGAACGGCATGTCAAAGTGCGCTCCGTTGTAGGTTACCACCACATCCGTCTTCCTGACAGCCTTCATGTAGCCCTCGAGCAGCTTCTTTTCGTCCGCATCGTTATTAAACTCGCAAAAGAATTCTTCCTCTGTCATAGTATCACTGCCGGGCTCTATGGTTATGAGTCCGCCAAGTATCACGCGCGCCGTGCTCGCTGACAGGCCTGTGGTTTCTATATCGAGAATCCCGATCTTTCTGCCACCGAAGTATCTTTCAAACACAAATCCCGGTTTCAGCTCATTTTTTTCAATCACCTTAGTGTGCTTCATTTTTCTCCCCCCTTTCGTTCTCCCCTTTTCTCACAACATATTCCTCAGCTCTTTGCTCCCTGCAATATCGACCGTCCCCGTGCACCCCGAATCGGATTTAAAAACAAAATAGACCGCAGGGGTGCAGTCTATTTTGTTCAAAAGGGGTATTGGGATTAGAGAT
>DGGP01000132.1 GCA_002392265.1 Firmicutes bacterium UBA3871
AGCGCCCAGCGCTCCCGAGTTTCTCGGATCATCGAGCACTTCAAAGGACCTGCCGGTAACATCGGCCAGGATCTGCATCCAAGGTTCATTCAGTGCCCCTCCGCCGATAACGCGGAAATTGTCGCATGTGAATCCGTAATCACTCCTGTAGTTTTCCATAATCCAGCGCAGGTTATATGCGATGCCCTCGTAAAGAGCCTTCATAAAATGCGCCTTTGTGTGGTCCATGGAGAGGTTATATATGGTAGCTCTGGCGGTAGTATCGCTGACTGGGCAGCGCTCGCCGAGCATCCACGGTGTAATCACCAGATGGTCGCTGCCCGCAGGGACACCGCTCACCTGCTCGTTTAAATACTCCCAGATTCCGGCCTCACCGTATTTTTCCAGCTCAGCCGAAAAGAAATTATCTATCATCCACTGGAGGTTTGCCCCTGCGGACTCTGTTATACCCGCAATCAGCAGCATTTCCTTGTCTGCAGACTGAATAGGTGCCGCACCGTGTTTGAATTTATCCTTGTCGCGCGTTGCGACAGATACCCATGCGGATGTTCCGAGGTAGATATGGCAATCACCGTCTCCTACCATGCCCGATCCGACAGCCGCTGCCTGAACATCATCGCAGCCGCCGAAAACCGGAGTTCCCTGGCAAAGCCCCATCTGCGCCGCCGCTTCAGGCAGCAGCACGCCCACCAGATCGGTGCTTGTCACCAGACTTGGCAGCTTTTCCATATCCATTCCGACCATCTTCAGGACACTCATCCATTCCTTCTTTTTCAGATCAAGCGCAAATGCGGAAGCTCCCGAAATCTCGGTTACCATTTTCCCCGTGCATTTGTACTTCATCCAGCCGTTCACGTCGAGGATTTTGTATATGCGCTGCCAGAGCTGCGGCCTTTCCTCCTTTAGCCAGATGACCTTTGCCAGAACGTCTTTTCCCATAATCGGCGTCCCGCTGAACATCTTGAATATCTTTTCTCCACCGACCTTTCTCATGATAGCCTTTGCCTGCTTTTCAGCACGGCCGTCCACCCATGTGATGTTTCTGTAGAGCAGCTCTCCTTTTTCGTCAACGGGAATTATGCCCTGAGCCTGAGTCGAGAATACTACGCCTTTTACGTCCGAAGGGTCTATGCCCTGCTCCTCGATTATGCGTGCGCTTGCTTTGCAGCTCGCATTCCAATAGTCCATCGGCTCCTGCTCTACCCATGCGGGCTGAGGATAAAATGTCGGATAGTCTTCCTTTGCTGTGGCAATGATATTTCCTTCAAAATCTACTAATGCTGCTTTATCGCTCGATGTCCCCAAATCGTGGGCCATAATGTAGCTTGCCATCTCTTTTTCCTCTCTTTATTTCAGAAGGCCCTTGTCAGTCTTCTTTACGTGCCTAAATACTTCTTCAAAACGATTCAGTGCCTCGTCAATGACTTCATCGGTATCAGCCAGTGATGTGTACAGGCGGCTGCCTGCAAGCGTTACGATACCGTTTGCCATATAAGCCGCTCCCATTCTTTCCATGGAATCCTTTCTTTCATACATCATATCCTTGTGCTTCAGAATTCCGAGAGCTGACTTTAACATACATCTCGACGAGAAGTCAAAGCTCATTGCAGCTGCACACTCAAGGTGCACGATCGAGCCCTGATTGTATGCCACAAACGGCAGCCCGTATTTATCGACAAGCATCTTCAGTCCGTCGCAGAGTCTGTCTCCCGCACGGCCTGCTACTTCGCAAGCGTTGGTTCTCTCAATTTCCTTGATTGCCACATAACCCGCCATAGCCGAGAGCGGATTAGCCGAAAGCGTGCCACCCACATAAGCTCTGTGCCCCTTGTTGCCGAGACCTGCCGCCATAATGGAAGCATACTTGCGCTTGCCGCCTACGCCGCCCGCAGCCGGATAGCCGCCTGCCACGATCTTGCCGAAAACTGTGAGGTCAGGCACTACGTCAAAGTAGCCCTGAGCACCGCCGAGGCCCACTCTGAAGCCTGTAACAACTTCGTCGAAAATAAGCAGTGCACCGTACTTGTCGCAAAGCTCTCTGACGCCCTTGTTGTAGTCTTTTGAAATCGGGCGTGTGCCGCTTTCAGGGCCAACCGGTTCTACGAGAACTGCAGCGGTGCCGCCCTTGAGCTTGTTTCTCTTCAGCGTTGCTTCGAGGAAGTCGAGGTCGTTAGGCTTAACCTCGTCTGTTGCAGCGTATGCGCCCTTTGGAATGCCGTGCGATTCGAGCAGGTTTCTCGAGCCCGGAATCTTCAGACCGTAAACGAGCTGGTCGGACCAGCCGTGGTAAGCGCCGCCCGCCTTTATAATTCTCTTGTGGCCGGTTGCGATGCGGGCAATTCTGATTGCTGCCATATCCGCTTCGGTACCGGAGCCGAGCATACGGAACATTTCAACGTTCGGCATATGCTTATTGATTTCCTTTGCGATTAAGAGTTCGCTCTCGTGGAGCAGACCCGTAACAGGTCCGCAGGTGTTTATAACCTCGATTGCTGCTTCCCTGATAGGATCATAGTTCGAGCCTAAAATTGTAGGGCCGCCTGCCTGGAGGAAGTCAATGTACTCATTGCCGTCCTGGTCCACAAGATATGCTCCCTTTGCCTGCTTGAAGGCCACAGGGAAAGGCTTGTTGAATGCGAGGTTGTGCTGAACGCCGCCCGGTAGATAGTTTTTTGCTTCGTCATAGATTTTGCGTGACTCTCTGCATTTTTCGTCGTAATACTTCATTACCACGTTGTTGTAGTAGTCATCGTCAACCTCCCAAATGTTCTGGTTCTTTAGTTTGTCAAGTCTTGCATTAATTTCAGCCGGGTCATCCCATCTGCTGATGCCACAATTTTTCATTGTATTTACCTCCGTTTATTATGTTCTATGCTTTCAGCAGCTTGTCCAGCATTGAAGAAAACTGCTTGTTTAATTTCTTTGCATCAAATTTGAGTCCGTTCATCAGATAGTGGCTGACCATCCCATAGTAAGAACCGATAATCATCATGTTGAGTTCTTCGATTTCGGCTTTTGACATTTCATCTTTACCCGGCAGATTGCCTGTGATGGTCTTTTCGATTTCTATGATGGACTTACTTTTTTCACCGTTTACTAAAGCTGTAACTATCAGCTGTACCATCAATCTCGGATAGTAAGTGGTGTCCTGAATCAGCTTTGCAAAGAACTCTCTGATCAGCTTTTCACCTGTGAGTCCCGCTGCCTGACAGTGCTCATTGATGTCGTTTATTTCCTGCTCATAAATTGCTGACATCAGCTCACTTGATGATGCGAAATGATTGAAGACGGTGCTCCTGCAGACATCTGCCGCCTCCGCAATCTGGCCGAATGTTACATTTTCGATTCCGTTCTTTTCATAAAGAATCTTTGCCTGATGCATTATTTTTATCTTGCTGCGCTCACTTTTTCTGAGTCTCTTTTGTTTTGTTTCCATAGCTTTTATTCTCCTATAATGCCTGTTTCGTTCTCGGCTTTTTCGGTTTTTTCGGCTTTTTCGGCTTTTTCTGCTTTCTCTGCTCGTTTGTTTGTATTCATGGTTCCTCGGTAAACAAAGAATCTGTCATAGAGAAACTCTGTCGATAGATTTGCAGCCATCGTAATTCCGAGCACCAGATACTCATTCCATCCGATATCGGTCAGTGCCCCACCCCACCATGTCGAAGCAGGTGTGAAAGCACAGTAGAACAGGAATACCTTTAGCATTGCGACCGGCACATTGTTCGCCGATTTGAACGTGAACTCACGATTCAGAGTAAAGTTCCACAGAACCGAAAGAACCAGCGCTATCAGATAGCATGGTCTGTATGGCCAATCGGTCAAAAGATCGAGTGCCGTAAAACTGATTGTCTCGATTATCCCTGCAGAAATTGAAAACAGCACAAACTTTATTACCTGTATGCGGTTTTCCTGCTTTGTCAGTTTTCTGTAGTTTTTCTTTTCTTTTAACATATCTGTACCTTTAACATTCTACTCGGGTGCAATTTTGCACTCACGTTTAATTTTGTACTATAGTTTAATTATCTCACTTTCTGCTTTTTTGTCAAGACTGTTTAAAAACAAAAAGCGGCAGTTTCAACTGCCGCAAAATAAATATCGTAATATTCTATTCCTTCCAAGGGCGGTATACGCAATAGCTTTCCATCACATCACCCATGTAAATCCATACATTGTCGCCCATGTCGATTTTCTCGTCGAACATCAAATTCGGTATCAAGAGCTTTACCGATACGCGCTTTTTGCCCTTCAGCATTTTCCCCTCGCGCGTCGGATTATTTCTGAAGTCCTCAATCTCCTGTCTGAGGTTTTCGATACCCGTTTCAAATGCAAAATTATCTACAAACTCATTTTCATCCGCATACACTACATTGTCCGGATTTTTGAACCAATTTACATTCATAAGCTACCCCCTATCTGCCTCACTTCAATTCATAATAGAACCTATTCTTTTTTCGATGAACTGTGGCACCTCGTTTTTAGGTATGTCCAGAACCACCGCAAGCTCTCCGAAAAGTAAATCCTCTGCCTTTTTCATGTACTTTTCGTCTACGGCACCCACTTTCCTTTTGTTGCGGATGCACTGCTGCTTTTTTGCGTGGATTGACATTGTCAGCTGGCACAGATCATCACAGCTGTGTGTCTTTACCATGCTCTCGTAGCGTTCCACGAGCTCCCTCAGTGAAATACCCTGATAAATTTCAGCCTTTATGGTAGGAATTTTGTCAATCAGCTCAATGGCTTCTTCCTTTGAGATAATCGGGCGCATAAAAACCTTACCGTTTTCTACAGGTGCATAAATAGTGTAGCCCTGATAGCAAGGCTGCATTGTATAATACATAGCCTTAACATCATTTGCGCCTGTGCGCTCTGTGATGTCGGTAATGCGGCATACGCCGGATTCACCATAGATTACCATTTCACCGATGTTGTACATGGTTCCTACTCCTTTCTCCAAAAGTACACACTATCCACTTCTATTTTATCACAAGCTTTTCAAAAAGCAAATGATTTAAAATAAATTATTTATTTTAGCACATATCGATATACTGTGCAAGCAATATTAACATATTTATAATAAATATATGATAATCAGCAAAAAAGTAATATATATTGTGGCAAATAGGTATCATTCCCCACAATATCTAGTAATTTTTAATTTCCTTTGACAAACTAAAATCGCTATTGTATAATAACAAGGTACGATAAATACAATATGCGCGTGTAGCTCAATGGATAGAGTGCCTGACTACGAATCAGTAGGTTG
>DGGP01000068.1 GCA_002392265.1 Firmicutes bacterium UBA3871
GAGGTCAAATCGAGCCGTGTAACGGTAAACATCGACGATTTAATCAGCGTTTCGCATGAAATTGATGTGGCACCGGCCTCCGAGCTTGAAGACGGCAAGGAAATTCACGTTATCGAGGTATCTCCGGAGCAGGTAATGGTTACCGGGGCACGCAGCATCGTAACCCAGGTTGAAAGGGTTGAGGCACGGATTAATTCGGCCAAGCTTTCCGAAAAGGCAAAAAATGTCAGCGGCAGCCTGACCGCTCTCGATTCAAACGGGCAGGAGATTGCTGATGTCAGCCTTTCGTCAGGAACTGCAGATGTTCAGGCGCAGCTTCTCTCGACAAAGGATGTACCTCTCGAGGTCGGAATTGTCGGCGAAGTCAGCTCCAGATACACGGTGTCCGATATAAAGATGCCTGAAACCGTGACGATTATGGGTGCAAAGGAAACCCTCGAAGGCATAGATCTGGTAAAGGCGGAGGATGTCGATATCTCCGATATCACATCGACTTCAAAAATAGGTCTTTCAATCAAACTACCCGAAGGCGTTTACCTTTCGCAGAAATCGCAGGAGGTATCAGTTTACGTAGTTATAAACAACGTTGCGGTCAGTGAAGTAAGTGTTCCGGCGGCGAATGTTCAGCTGCTTGGAATTGCTGAAGGCTGCACTGCATACATAGACGAAAATGTCGGCAGCATCAAGCTTGTCGTGCGCGGGGCGGAAAGTCTCGTTCAGTCGGCGGCTGCTTCGGATTTCGTCATAAGCACTGACCTTACCGGTATGGAGCAGGGCACGCATGAAGTGACCCTGAACCTAGAATATATCAAGGGATTCTCATCTGTAGAGATGGAACCGGTTCGCGTCCATGTGACCATTAAAAACGAGGCGCAATAACCATGCGCCTTAGTTTTTGCTATATATAAACATAATGTTAGGAGATTTCAAAAATGGGAAGATTATTCGGAACTGACGGAGTGAGAGGCGTGGCAAACTCAGAGCTTACGCCTGAACTGGCGTTCAACTTGGGAAAGGCGGGTGCATATGTCCTTTCAAAGCAGAAGGAACGTCCGGTTGTCCTCATAGGCAAGGACACCCGTATTTCGGGAGACATGCTTGAGGATGCACTTTCGGCAGGGATACTGGCTGTCGGTGGAAATGTAATCAAGGTAGGCGTGCTGCCGACACCGGCAATAGCTTATCTGGTTCGCAGATACAAGGCGGATGCGGGAGTTGTAATTTCTGCATCGCACAATCCTTTTGAATACAACGGTATCAAGTTTTTTAACAACAAAGGATTCAAACTGGACGACAACATCGAAGAGGATATTGAGGATATCATAATCAGAAATATCGATGTGAACAGTCATATCACCGGCGACAAACTCGGAAAATGCCTTGAAGGCTCTGAGGATTCGCTGAAAATGTATGTCGATTTTCTGAAATCAACAATTGATACGGACATAAAGGGAATGAAGGTCGTGCTCGACTGCGCAAACGGCGCATCATACCAGGCTGCGGAAAGAGTATATAAGGAGCTCGGCGCAGATGTAACCGTTATTGGAAATAACCCAAACGGGGTTAATATAAACGAGGGCTGCGGCTCAACGCATCCCGAAAGACTTCAGGAGGCCGTTGTAAAAAACGGCGCAGCCGTAGGACTTGCATTCGATGGAGATGCGGACAGACTGATTGCTGTTGACGAGCTCGGCAGAGTGGTTGACGGCGACCGGACAATCTGCATCTGCGCAAAGATGTTAAAGGATACCGGGAAACTGATTGAAAACAGAGTAACCGCTACTGTAATGAGCAATCTCGGTTTTCACAAATATCTCGAAAACTTAGGCTGCGTTACGGATGTTACCGCTGTCGGCGACAGATATGTGCTCGAGCGCATGCTCAAAACCGGCTGCATAATCGGCGGTGAGCAGAGCGGCCACATCATTTTCCTGAATCATACGACGACCGGTGACGGCATTCTTTCTTCGCTGCAGCTTTTAAAGGCTATGAAGCTCGACGGCAGAAAGCTTAGCGAAATGGCCGACGACATCACCATCTACCCGCAGGTTTTGAGAAACGCAAAGGTTCGCAACGAGAACAAACGCAAGTTTGAGGAAGATCCCGACATTCTCGCGGATATCGGGCGCATCGAGCAGCTTCTCGAAGGCGAAGGCCGCATACTGATCAGACCTTCGGGCACGGAGCCGCTGGTCAGAGTAATGCTCGAGGGCTCTGACATCGAATCCATCACAAAGCTCGCAGAGGAGCTCGCAGATTCACTCAGCCGCAAGTTCGGCTAAAGTAAGTAAAGGAGGACACATATATGTGTGGAATAGTAGGATATATCGGTGACGGCAACGCCGAAAAAATTGTAATCGAAGGCCTGAAAAAGCTGGAGTACAGAGGCTATGACTCATCAGGTATCGCTATGAATTTCGGCGGCAAGCTCGCCGTTGAAAAGAGAAAGGGTCGTATTACGAACCTTGAGGAGGTTCTGGAAAAATCGGATTACCCTTTTGAAAATTGCCATCTGGCGATAGGGCATACCCGCTGGGCAACTCACGGCGCACCTTCTGACATAAACGCACATCCGCATTTTTCAATGGACCACCGCATTGCAATCGTGCACAACGGTATCGTTGAAAATTATCTTGACATAAAGGAAAAGCTGATAAAGGAGCATGGAATCAAGTTTGTTTCCGAGACAGACAGCGAGGTTATCGCACAGCTTCTTTCGGTATATTACGAGGGCAGCCTCGAGGATGCGATGTTCCGTGCAATTTCGGAAATGCGCGGAGCTTACTCGATTTGTGCCATCGCTGCCGATGAACCGGACAAAATCGTGGCCACCAGAAAGGATGCGCCGCTGCTTGCCGGAATAGGGAACGGCTGTAACTTCCTGGCAAGCGACATTCCTGCGCTCTTAAAGCACAGCAGAGAGTTCTACCTGATTGAAAACGGTGAGGTAGTGGTTCTCGATAAAAATGACATAAAGATTTACAATGCCGAGCACAAGAGCGTTGTTCGTGATGTATTCCACGTTTCATGGGATGCTGCTTCCGCCGAAAAGGACGGATACGACCACTTCATGATAAAGGAAATCCACGAGCAGCCGAAGGGACTCACGGAGACCTTGATGCGCCGCCTCGGCGATGACAATTCAATAAAGCTCGACGGCATCAACCTGACAAAAGAGGATATCGACGGCTTTAACAAGGTGTATATCGTGGCATGCGGTACCGCTTACCATGCGGGGCTCATCGGCAAATACGCCATAGAAAAGTTTGCGAAAATTCCTGTGGAGGTGGATGTCGCATCGGAGTTCAGATACAGAGACCCGTTTGTTGATGACAAGACACTCTTCATTGCAATCAGCCAGTCCGGCGAAACTCTCGACACACTCGCGGCGCTCAGAGAAGCAAAGAAAAAGGGCGCGCGCATCATGAGTATAGTGAACGTTGTGGGCAGCTCTGTTGCCAGAGAATCCGACGACGTGTTCTACACATGGGCAGGTCCGGAAATTGCTGTGGCATCGACAAAAGCTTACACGACGCAGCTGATGTGTATGTATCTGGTGGCGCTTTACATGGGAAGAGTGAAGGGCGCGATAGAGGATGCTTACTATAACAGACTGATCGAAGAATTAAAGGAGATTCCGTCAAAGCTCAGAAAGCTGCTCGGCACCGAGCATCAGATACAGGATCTCGCAAAAACCCTCTATAAAACGGAGCAGGTCTTCTTTATAGGCAGAGGTACCGACTCGGCAGTCGGCCTTGAAGGCTCGTTAAAGCTAAAGGAAATATCATATATCAACTCGTTTGCCATTGCAGCAGGCGAATTGAAGCACGGCACAATCGCGCTGATCGAAAAGGATACCATAGTAGTGGCACTTTCCACTCAGGATGACCTGTTCGAGAAAATGCTCTCCAACATTCAGGAGGTTAAAGCGCGCGGGGCATTCGTAATAGGCGTGGCAAAGGAAGGTAACACCGCTATTGAGCAGCAGTCCAGCCACACCATCTACATTCCGAAGTGCATGGATGAAGTCGCACCGATACTTGCTGTGGTACCGCTTCAGATTCTTGCTTACTACATTGCAAAGGAACGCGGCTGTGACATTGATAAACCGAAGAATCTTGCAAAGGCTGTAACAGTCGAATAGGAAAGGAACGGAAAATGAGAGAAAACTGTATAAAGGATATCAAATTAGCACCATCCGGACACCAGAAAATTGAATGGGTTCGTAATAATATGCCGCTTCTTCGTGACCTCGAGGAGGAATTTAAAAAGACTCGTCCTTTTGAGGGGATGAAAATTACTCTTTCGGTTCATCTGGAGGCAAAGACCGCATATCTGTGCAAGGTTCTCGCAGCAGGCGGCGCAAAGATGTCAGTGACCGGCAGCAATGTATTGTCGACACAGGACGACATCTGCGCAGCACTTGTTGAAGACGGACTGAATGTATACGCTATTCACGGTGTCAGTCCAAAGGAATACGAAGAACACATCTACATGGCTCTCGAGCAGCATCCTAACATCATCATCGATGACGGCGGCGACCTCGTCGGCATGATTCACACAAGCCATCCCGAGCTCGGCGACGAAGTTCTCGGCGGCTGCGAAGAGACCACAACCGGTGTTATCCGCCTAAAGGCAATGGACGAGCAGGGCGTGCTGAAGTTCCCTATGGTAGCTGTAAACGACGCTGACTGCAAGCACCTCTTTGACAACAGATACGGCACAGGACAGTCTGTATGGACCGCTATTATGGCAAACACAAACCTGATTGTAGCAGGCAAAACTGCTGTAGTGGCAGGCTACGGCTGGTGCTCCAGAGGCATCGCAATGAGAGCTGCCGCACTGGGCGCAAACGTAATCGTAACCGAAATCAATCCTGTAAAGGCTATGGAAGCCCGCATGGACGGCTTCCAGGTAATGACCATGAAGGAAGCAGCACCTCTGGGAGATTTCTTTATTACAGCCACAGGCTGCAAGGACACAATCACTGTGGAGCATATGCTTCTGATGAAGGACAGAGCAATCCTCTGCAATGCAGGCCATTTCGATGTTGAAATTGCTATGGCAGAGCTGAAAAAGGCTGCAAAATCTGTTTGCGAGACCAGAAAGAATATAATGGGATATACTCTCGAAAACGGCAAGATGATAAATGTTATCGCAGAAGGCCGTCTGGTTAATATCGCAGCAGGTGACGGACATCCTGCGGAAATCATGGATTTGTCATTTGCGGTGCAGGCACTTTCTGCCCTTTATATAAAGAACAATCACGAAAAGCTCGGAAAGCATGTAATTGACGTTTCGGGTGAAATTGACACTCTCATTGCAAACCGCAAGCTTGCGGCATGGGGAATCACAATCGACAAATTATCCCCTGAACAGGAAAAATACCTGCACAGCTGGGAAGTATAATCGTTTTAATCGTTAAGTAAGCAGCTAATGAGTTATATTATTGACTTCGACATCAGTGCACTGTTATTGCTCGCTCTTATGCTTTTCTCCACATACTATAGACACATGGTGTCAAGCAGTGCTGAAAAGTGCTTTATAGTGCTACTTGTGATTACAGGCGCTACGGCCTTCTTTGACATATTAAGCATCATGCTGGCTCCTATGAGTTTAGGAGTATATTTGGCGTGCATGGTTTACTATGCCCTGAGGGTTTCGATTGCGCCTTCATATTTTGTGTATCTAGTGGCGTTGACAGACGGCTGGAAGATCTTTAATAAACTTAGGGTTCGCGTTGTTGCGGCGGGTGTTTATCTGCTGCAGCTGTTCCTGGTAGTAGTTGTCAATCCGATAAACGGCTGCATTTTCGATGTGAACGAATATTGCGTTATGACCAGAGGTCCGCTGCTTTGGACCTGCTATCTGGGGGCAATGCTGTATTTTGCAGCGGGTACTGCGTATATTTTCAAATATCGTAATTTCTATGCCCGCAACAAGTTTTACTGTCTTCTCGGCATCGTTCCGGCGAGTCTCGTGGCGGTTGTTATACAGTTTTTCGTGCCGAGGCTTTTGATTGAATGCTTTACTCAGGCTGTTTGCCTGATGTTTTATTCAATAACGCTGCAAAGCCCGGAGGAGCGTGCATCCGCGGAGCTCCACATAAATAACCGAGAGGCCTTCTTTGAGGATATGCGGCTTTCGGAGTTTAATAAAAAGCAGCATTCGGTCGTTCTTTTCAAGATAAAAAACTATGCAGCCAGAGTTGAGGCGGTAAGCTATGAGGCCGGGAACAAGATAACCTCCAATATTGCAAATCGTCTGTTTGAGCTGATAAAGAGCGAAGAACTCACTGCAGTGCCGTACCATTTTGGCATAGGCTCCTTTGGAGTAGTGTTCAGTGGAGAGGATACAGAGAGGATAGATGATTTCGCTCAAAAGCTTTCAATGAGCCTGGCAGATGACAGACTCAGGAGAAATATGACAAGCACAAAGCTGGAGTTCTATGAATGTATTGTAGACATTCCGGGTGATATAGACAGCTATGCGTCTATTCAGATGATGCTGGAGGGATATCAGAACTTTCTGCCGGGAACGGATGCTGTTTACAGAGTGAACAAGGTTCCCGGATACAAGGAGTTTACGCTATACAGCAAGCTCGACGAGATTATAAACATGGCATTGGAAAATGACAGACTGGAAGTCTTTTACATGCCTATATATTGTGTTGAAGAAAAAAGATTTATTTCGGCAGAAGCACTGCTGAGACTGTACGATCCGGTTTACGGATATATAAATCCGGAAACAGTGGTAAGCTATGCTGAAGAAAACGGCGACATTCACCGCATAGGTCGTGTTGTATTCGAAAAGGTGTGCGAATTTGTCAGCACGCCGGAATTCACAATGACAGGACTTGATTTTATAGAGGTTAACCTGTCGGTTGAACAGTTCCACGACAGGCACCTTTGTGAAAAGCTGATGCTGATTGCGGAAAAATATAATGTCGATCCTTCATTCATCAACTTTGAAATAACCGAAGGGGCAGCAACCGAGGTATGGAAAGAGGTCATCAGCCAGACTAAAATTCTTTCGGACGCGGGATTTGCGTTCTCTATGGATGATTACGGTCAAAAGAGCTCAAATCTGAAGCGGCTCTCGAGTCTGCCTATAGATATCGTAAAGCTGGATAAAAGTCTGGCAGACGATTACACTTCGCCGAGTGGCGAAGTAATATTAAAAAACACCGTAAAGATGCTAAAGGCGCTGGGCGTGGCAATTGCAGCAGAGGGAATTGAAAACAGGCGTATGGAGGCAAGGTTCTCCGAGCTGGGCTGCGATTACCTGCAAGGATATACATACACAAAGGCGCTTCCGCTGAATACTTTTATAAAGTATATGGAGGAGGTGCAGGCTTAGCATGGAATACAATATTAATTACGACATCGCCTCGATAATAATAATTATGCTGGTTGTGTCTTCGACACAAAGGCGGAATATGACTACAGGTCTTGCAAACAGGGCTTTTATGCATATGATGTTCGTTACCGTTGTCACTGCCGTACTCGATATCATAGCTGTAATGCCCCATTCGGAGGATTATCAGTTTGTGATATTCAGGATGGCATACTACCTCACGCAGCAGATGATAGCACCGCTTTTGGTTATATATGTTGCATCTATAGCAGAGGCGCTTACATTTTTCAGGAAACCAAGGCAGAGGCTGCTGTTTTCAACACCGTTTGCAATCTGTGCACTGCTGATTTTGACAACACCGATAACAGGGCTCATCTTTTACTGTGTTGACGGGGAATTTTACTATGGTGAGCTTTTCGGCTGCATGAACGTAGTAACCGTGATATATCTGATTTATGCAGGCTTTTATCTGATCAAGTACAAACGCAATCTGTCTCCCGGTTCGGTTCAATACATATTTATAGCCTTTCCGATTGTAATCGCAGGCATGATTTTACAGATTGCGTTCCCAAAGATTCTGCTGCAGTGCTTTGCGATTTCAATAGCCTTTATGTTCTATATGGTTACAATTCAAAGGCCGGAAGCATTGCTGGATAATGAAACAAAGCTGTACAACAAGGGCATGTTCATGAAGAACATACAGCATGCTCTCGCCGATCGGCACAGCCTGACACTATGCCTTTTCAAAATAGAAAAGTCAGAGCACTACATGTCATCACTCAGCGTGGATAATTACAATACCATGCTTCGGGCAATCGCAAAGGGGCTTCGCGAGGCAGTAAATATCGTGGACAAGGATTTCGATATCTATTATCTGAAGCACGGTCTTTATGCAGTAGTTGCCAGAAGCGACATCAGATACAAGGCAGATATGTTCATGGACAATGCCGATCAGGAGATTCTGAAGGCTCTTGAGAGTGCTTCAATGATGATCAGCATTCCAAACATCTACAAGTGCGAAGTGCGGCTGCCTGAAGACATTACCGAGTTCAGCTCGCTGCCTTCGTTCCTTGACAGTCTGGAGACAATTCTGCCTCGAAGCGGCCATATCTACAGGATTTCGGATATGGATGATCAGGAAAAGATCAGCCTTCACATCAACATTAATTCCATAATAGAGAGGGCATTGAATGATGGCGAGTTCAGCGTGCGCTACGCACCTATCTACGACCCGGCGACAGACAGAATCGTTGCGGGTAATGCGCAGCTCTACCTGAATGATCCGCGCTACGGTGAAATATCTCCAAAGTTTATCTGGATGATGGCCGAAAACAGCGGCGAAATAGAGCGTATTGGCGATATGATGTACGACAGAGTCTGCAGATTCGTAGCCGGTGCCGATTTCAAAGAGTCGGGGCTTCGTTACATACAGCTAAAGCTTTCCGTAAGCGCTTTCGAGAATCAGTATCTCTGCTCAAAGCATATTGCCGGAGCAAACAGATACGGAGTAGACCCAAAGAATATTGCGTTCTCTCTCGCAGAGACTTCGGATATAAGCGACTGGTCCGAGGTGGCTGCTCAGGTGCAGCTGCTCAGGTTTACGGGATTTAAGATCGGTCTTGAGGACTACGGCGCTTACAATTCAAACATCAGAAGAATATCAAGCATTCCGTTTACAGCGCTGCAGCTCGATGCGGACCTCGTCAGAAAAGGCTGCGAGGACGCGGAGCGGCTGGCCGAAAAAGAATTCAAGGTAAAAATTCAAAGCATAAATGAGCTGATACTGACATCTACAATAGAGATGGTCAGAGGCCTGGGGATAAAGATAATAGCCACCGGCGTCGACAGTCAGCATGCAAAGAGTTTTATCGAGGATATGGGATGTGAATACATGATGGGTGACTATTTCGGAGATTATTTACCTCTCCACGATTTTCTGCATCTGGTACGTTCCTTTAACGAAGAAAGGGAGAAAAAGACCGAGAAGCATCGGGATATATTTGATATGAGAGGCATTGTTCTCTGATTATAATTAAAAGGAGCTTTTATGGGAATTTCAAATGTGCTTACTCTGCTCGGAGGTGTGGCTTTATTCCTGTTCGGAATGACACTGATGGGCGACAGTCTGAAAAAGGTAGCGGGTAACAAACTGGAACTGGTGCTCTACAGATTATCTAGCACACCGGTAAAGGGGATACTTCTCGGTACCGGCGTAACGGCTGTAATTCAGTCGTCTTCCGCCACTTCGGTCATGGTTGTCGGTTTTGTAAACTCGGGCATGATGAAGGTTAAACAGGCAATAGGTGTTGTAATGGGAGCCATCATAGGCACATCCATTACGGGATGGATTATAGCCATCTCTGCTGTAGGCAGCAAAGCGGGAAATGATGTATGGGACATTTTTTCGACCGATACGCTGACTGCCATTATTGCAATAGTTGGAATAATACTTCGTATATTCTGTAAAAGCACCACAAAGCACAATGTGGGTGACATCATGCTCGGCTTTGCCGTGCTGATGTTTGGTATTGCAGCAATGAGCAATGCTGTATACCCTTTAAGAGAAAGCGAAAGTTTTATTAACTTACTGACGAGATTCTCAAATCCTGTAGTAGGTATTCTGGTAGGTTTACTGTTTACCAGTATACTTCAGAGCGCATCGGCTGCCGTAGGTATCGTGCAGACACTTTCGGTAACGGGCGCAATCAAGTTTGATATGGTGCTGCCGCTGATTATGGGTATTGCAATAGGTGCCGCAGTACCGGTACTTCTTTCGGCGCTCGGCGCAAATGTAAACGGTAAAAGAACTGCTCTGGTTTACCTGCTGGTAGACACACTGGGCGTAATATTATTCAGCATTCTTTTCTATACGGCGAATGCGTTTGTATCCTTCAGCTTTATGGGTATGGCGCTTAATGCCATTCAGATTGCGCTGCTTAATACAATATTCAGGGCAGTGATTGTAATACTTCAGGCACCTGCAATCAGCCTGCTTGAAAAGCTGGTATGCTGGCTGGTTCCCGAAAAGGAAGACGAAAATGCAGAGGACCTTCGGGATATGGACCGCCTCGAGGAAAGATTTATTGCCCATCCGGCGCTTGCCATTGAGCAGAGCCGTCTGGTAATAAATCACATGGCTCAGAAGACTCAAAAGGCGCTCAAGGCATCCTTCCATCTGCTCGAGGTTTTTACGGAAAATGAGATGCAGTATGTGGCCCGTACTGAAGACATAGTCGACAGATATGAGGATAAGCTTGGAACATATCTGGTAAAGATAACCAGAAAAGAGCTTACCCATCAACAGAACGCCGCTGTATCAAAGTTTTTGCATGCGATAAACGACTTTGAGCGTATGAGCGACCACGCAATCAATGTCTCGCAGTCGGCAGAGGAAATTCATGTGAAGAATATTGAATTTTCAGCAGATGCAAAGCACGAAATCAGAGTACTGAGCAGTGCCGTTGCGGAATGTATAGGCTTGGCGGTAGATGCATTCACTTCGGGCGATCTCGAAATTGCCTACAAAATAGAGCCGCTTGAAGAGCTTATCGATAATCTCTGCGATGAGATGAAGCTGCGCCACATAGATCGTATAGCTGCGGGAGAGTGTACGCTGCAGCATGGATTTGTCTTTAACAATCTTCTTACGGATTTGGAGAGAATATCCGACCACTGTTCGAATATCGGCGTTGCGATGATTGAGCTTGGCAGTGAAACCTTTGATGTTCATGAGTATCTGCATAGCATTAAGTCGGTAAAGGATGAAAGATTTGAGGCTTACTATGATGAATACAGCAAACGTTATAATATATAGTAAGTTATAGTTGTCAGCGTAGAAAAAGGAATGGAGGAGACAAAAATGTTACCACAGGTAAAAGCAAATTATGATGCACTTGGTCCGCAGGTTGCAAAGAAAATGAACGAAAGATTTTTCGAGGCGTATTACGTTTCGACAAAGGAAGAGGCACTGGCAAAGGCATTAGAGCTCATCGGCAAGGATGATCTCGTGTCCTGGGGCGGCACTGTAACAGCTGACCAGATAGGACTGAAGGACGCACTTTATGCCCGCGGACAGAAGATGCTGGACCGCGACAAGGCGGCAAGCCCTGAGGAACGCGTTGAAATCCTTCACAAGGCACTCGGCTGTGACTTTTTCCTCATGAGCGCAAACGCAATTTCAGCTGACGGCCAGATGGTAAATATTGACGGCACCGGAAATCGTGTTGCAGCGCTTTGCTACGGCCCTCGTAATGTGCTTGTTATTGCGGGCATGAACAAGGTGGCTCCGAATCTGGATGCAGCAGTTTTACGTGCCAGAAATGTTGCGGCACCTACAAATGTATTCCGCTTCCCTGATCTGCAGACACCTTGCAAAATTGCAGGGAAATGCATAGACTGCAAAGGCGAAACAAGCGTGTGCGCACAGTTTGTGACCACTCGCCTGTGCAAGCCTGCAGGCAGAATCAAGGTTATTCTGGTAGGAGAAGAACTGGGATTCTAGCAATGCTGCGGCACTGCGGTACTGTGATGCAAATAATGAAAAGGAGTAATGAATAGAGATGGAAAAATTACCAAAGAGATGTGAAGTTCCCGAAAATCTGAAGTGGGACCTCACCCTTTTATACAAAACACATGAAGCAGCGCTTTCGGACGCAAAGCGTGTGCAGGAAATGGCAAAGCATATCGAAGAGACGTACAAGGACAGGCTAACCACCGGCAAAAATATTGCGGATTGCATGGCAGAATTTGAAAAGATGATGGAAATCATTGAACTGGTGATGAATTATGCAGAGCTGGTTTCTGCGACGGATTATACCGATGCCGAGGCTCAGGACGTTGAAAACAGACTTAGAAAGGTCGGTGTCGAAGCAAACAGCCGTCTCAGCTTTATAAACAGCCAGATTGCAGAGCAGCCTGAAGAGGTCATACGTGAAGCCATAGACCTTTCAAAGGGTGCAAAGCATGCCATTTCCGAAATACTCAGATCAAAGCCTTTCCAGCTCCATCCGGAGGCGGAAAAGGCCATTGCCGCATTTGGCAGAGCTCTCACACTGCCTTATGACGGTTACAACCAGATAAAGTTCGGTGATATGGATTTCGGAAACTTAAAGGTGGGCGAAAAGGAATATCCTTTCGGCTATGCAATGTTTGAGGATGACTATGAGTATTCACCCGATACGGAGCTTCGCCGCAGTGCGTTCAAGGCTTTCTGCGATACGATTTCAAAGTATCGCCACGGAACTGCCTGCATGTATAATTCATATGTGCAGCAAAACAAGGTCAACTCCGACCTCAGAGGTTTTGCGAATGTATATGATTCGCTTTTGTTCGAGCAGCATGTTGACCGTAGCATGTACGACCGTCAGATAGACGTTATAATGGAAAAGCTGGCGCCTCACATGAGGAAATATGCGACGCTCCTGAAGAAGCTGCACGGTCTCGACAAAATGACCTATGCTGATTTAAAAATTGCGGTCGACCCGGAGTACGATCCAAAGGTAAGCATTGAAGAGGCAAAAAAGTATATCGAGGGCGGACTTTCTATACTCGGCGAGGATTATCTTGAAATGGTTCGCGAGGCCTTTGACAAGCGCTGGGTTGACTTTGCAAAGAATGCGGGAAAGTGCACAGGAGGCTTCTGCAGTAGCCCTTACAGGCACGGCTCCTTCATTCTGATGTCCTGGAACGACAAGATGAGTGATGTGTTTACTTTGGCTCACGAGCTCGGACATGCCGGACACTTCAGAGCATGCGGCAATGCGCAGGGAGTTTTGGACACCGCTGTTTCCACATACTTTGTGGAAGCGCCGTCCACAATGAACGAGCTTTTGATGGCGAACTATATGATAAAGAATGCAACTGACAAGCGTTTCCGCCGCTGGGTTCTTTCGTGCATCATACAGAATACTTATTACCACAACTTTGTAACGCACCTTCTGGAGGCGGCCTACCAGAGAGAAGTTTACCGCATTGTTGAAGAGGGCGGGATGCTGAACGCAGATGCTCTCGATGGTATCTATCGCGGCGTGCTTGAAAAATTCTGGGGAGATGCTGTGGAAATTATTCCGGGTGCGGAGATGACCTGGATGCGCCAGCCACATTACTATATGGGACTTTATTCCTATACCTACAGCGCAGGCCTGACTGTTGCGACAGAGGTTGCTCGTCGTATAGAACGTGAAGGAGCCGCTGCGGTTGAGGATTGGAAGAAGGTCTTACGTGCCGGCAGCACGCTCGATCCAAAGGGGCTTGCTGCACTCGCAGGCGTGGATATTTCGACGGACAAGCCGCTTAATGAGACGATAGAGTATATAGGTAGCATAATCGATGAGATCTGTGAATTAAGTGAATAGTCGTGCTCAGACCTGAACAGTCCGCAGGACTGTCCAGCCCTTTCGGGTTCGACTCCCCTAGGTGCTAAAACCAATAAAAAAATGCGGGTTTTACCCGCATATTTTTTATTGGTATCACCTAGGGGAGTCGAACCCCTGATTCCAGCGTGAGAGGCTAGCGTCTTGACCACTTGACCAAGGTGACATATTCGCAACAAAGCTATTGTAATATAAAGCGCGGCTAAAAGCAAGGACTTTTTGCAAAAATATTTGACGGGCTTATATAAAGATGGATATAATATAGGTTGTTATGATATTAAAACGAGCAGTTTGAGACTGTGATTATATTAGGAGGAAATAATGAACTATGCAAAGCTTGCGGAGCTTCTCTTTCCGCATATAACAAAGACACCGGAGGACTATGACCGGATTTTTCCAAAGAGAAATCTTCCGGAGGGAGCTATGGTTACGAGACTCGGGCCTTCACCTACAGGCTTTATGCATCTCGGAAATCTTTACGGTGCGTTTGCGGACGAAAGGCTTGCACATCAGAGCGGCGGAGTGTTTTTCCTCAGAATAGAGGATACGGACGACAAGCGCGAGGTTGAGGGAGCAGTGGATATCATTATAAACTCGCTCAATTTCTTTGGCGTAAACTTTGATGAGGGCGCCACAACAGAGGGCGACAAGGGAGCGTACGGACCTTACCATCAGTCGGAGCGCGCAGAAATTTACCAGTGCTTTGCAAAGGAAATGGTAAAGAAGGGCTATGCTTATCCATGCTTCATGACTTCAGAGGAGATTGAGGCTGTAAAGGCAAAGCAGGAAGCAAACAAGGAAACGCCGGGAATTTACGGAAAATACGCATCCTGCAGAGAATTAAGCTATGAAGAAATAGAGGCAAATATCAAAGCCGGAAAGCCATATGTAATCCGCTTAAAGTCCACCGGAAATCCGGATGCTACAGGCGAAGATGTCCGCTACATTCAGGCGGAGGATGCCATCCGCGGCACACTCTCGATGCCTGAGAACTTCCAGGACACAGTAATATTAAAGACAAACGGCATACCGACATACCACTTCGCACACGTTATAGACGACCACTTCATGGGCACAACTCATGTCGTAAGAGGCGAAGAATGGCTCTCGACGCTGCCTATACATGTAGAACTCTTTGACAAGGTCGGCTGGCCGCTGCCGCTTTACTGCCATACCGCACAGCTGATGAAGATAGACGAAGAAAGCGGCCAGAAGAGAAAGCTCTCAAAGCGCAAGGATCCTGAGCTGTCGCTTAACTACTATCGTGAGCTCGGCTACCATCCGCAGGCTGTACGCGAGTATCTCCTCACCATCCTCAATTCGAACTATGAGGAGTGGAGAATCGCAAATCCCAATGCACCTGCGGAGGAATTCAAGTTCAGCGTTGAAAAGATGGGTAACTCCGGAGTGCTGTTTGACCTCATAAAGCTTAATGATGTATGCAAGGATGTGCTTGTCAAGATTCCTGCAAGCGAGCTTCGTAAGTTCATGCTCTCATGGGCAAAGGAGTTTAAGCCTGAGGTTGCTCATTACTTTGAAGAAAATCACGAATATATCGAAAAAATACTTGATCTGGGGCGCACAGGCGACAAGCCGCGCAAGGACCTTGTTTATGCGCAGCAGATTCTGGAGTTCATCGGTTACTTCTTTGATGAATTCTTTAAGGTTACGGATTCCCTGCCTGAAAACGTATCAGAGGATGATGCAAAGGCAATCCTTACGCGTTATCTTGAAGGGTACAATCACAGTGACGATCAGAGCGCATGGTTTGACAAGATCAGAACCATCGCAACTGACCTGGGATATGCTGCAAAGCCAAAGGACTACAAAAAGAATCCGGAAATGTACAAGGGCCATGTCGGCGATGTTTCGACAGTCATCCGTCTGGCAATCGTCGGTCGTGCACAGTCACCGGACATTTGGGAAATACAGCAGATTTTGGGTGAAGAGCGCACGCGCGCACGCGTAAAGGCTGCAATACATTAGTGTAATAAGCATAATATCATTGTAATATAGCGGTAGACCGCACGGAGGTAAATATGGACAACCTCATGATGACATTCGCAATTGTTTGCCCATTGATCTTTCTGGCATCCTTCATCGATGCAGTTGCAGGTGGAGGAGGCCTGGTCAGCTTGCCGGCATTCCTGCTCGCAGGCATGCCGCCGCATATGGCGCTTGGAACAAACAAGGTCGTAATGCCGACAGGAACGCTCATTGCCACCCTAAACTATCTCCGCGGCGGAAAAATGCAGATGAAGGTTGCCATCTATTCGGCAATCGGAGCCCTAATCGGCGGAGGCCTTGGGAGCAGACTCATACTTTTCGTGCCGGAGGAGGCATTCAAAATCATCATCCTCGTCGCACTTCCGCTGGTTGCGATTTTTATCGCGACTCAAAAGAATTTCGGAAGCGACGACTCCGTGATGAAGGAAATGCCGCATGCAAGGCTTGCGATATACGCACTGCTGATCGGGCTCTTTATAGGCTTTTACGACGGCATGGTGGGGCCGGGAACGGGAACCTTTCTGATTCTCGCTTACACAAAGGCGTTTAACCTAGACCTCGTGACAAGCTCGGGCTGCGCAAAGCTCGCCAATCTGACATCGAATATCGCATCTGCGATTGTGCTCAGCCTTGCGGGGCAGGTAATGTGGATTGTCGTTGCGCCGGCCGTTGTCTGCGCAATGGTGGGCGGCAGAATCGGTTCCAGCTACGCCATGAAGGGCGGCAGCAAGAACGTGCGCAAGGTCATCTATGTTGTGCTGGTGCTCCTCATAATAAAGTTCCTGACAGAGCTTATGTAGGCGGAGTAGATTGGAATAGCTTTAGCAAACCGCAAAATAGCATATAAATTTAATATAAATAAATAAGAAAAACAGCAATAATAGGAAAATCGAGAAAAATGAAAAGCTTGGAAGAAAAAATCCTGTGCGAAGGCAGGGCCATTGGCACTGAAATATTAAAGGTTGACAGCTTTCTGAACCATCAGATGGACGTTCGTTTCATGGATGAGATTGGTGCAGAGATTGCTCGCCTCTTTGCAGGGCGCGGCATTAATAAAATACTGACCGTCGAAGCAAGCGGCATTGCAGTAGCCTGCGCTGCTTCTCGCGCGATGGACTGTGTGCCGGTGGTTTTCGCGAAAAAGGCGGCACCGAATACGATGACGGAAGGCTTCTACAGTGCGGAAGCGAGGTCGTTTACAAAGGGCACGGTTTCGGTGCTACGCGTGGCAGAGAAATACTTAAAGCCGGGCGACCGTGTGCTGATTGTGGATGACTTCCTCGCCAGTGGTGAGGCCGGCGTGGCACTTGTAAGCCTTGCTCGAAATGCGGGCGCGGAGGTTGTGGGCTTCTCGGCCGTAATCGAAAAGAAGTGGCAGGGCGGAGCGGACAGACTTCGCGAGCTTGGAATAGAAGTGAAATCACTTGCGGTAATTGCTGCTATAAACGACGGAAAAATCACATTTGCGGATAACTAAAAAATCCGAAATCGTGGAGCGTACGTTTGCTTGATACGCTCGAAATTTGGCCGCAAAATATTGACTTTTACGGCTCACACTGCTATACCATCTTTTTTATCTATCTCAACCTGAAACAATTCTTCTCAAACTCCAGCAGGCCATCATCTCTCATTTTGCTGAGTTCATTCGACATTGCGCTCCTATCGACGGATAAATAGTCAGCCAGCTGCTGACGATTAAAAGGTATCGTTATGTAAGCACTGTTTTGTCTCTTCGCCTCCTCTGAAAGATAAGCAATCAGCTTTTCCCTTGTCGTGCGCCTCGACATATAGCCGAGCTTTTGCACCAGCCCTCTGTTTCTTTCGGAAATTGCAAAGAACAGATTCTGAACGACCATAGTGTGAAAACGGCATGCAGATGAACAGGTCGTAATAATGCGCTTCACATCAAAGAAAAATACTGAGCAGTCAGTAAGCGCTACAACGTCATTGAGCAGTGTCCCACTTTCGGGTGCCACATACGCCTCTCCGAAGATTTCTCCGACTTCGATATGCCCGAGAATGCTACGGTTTCCCCAATAATCATCCCTTTGGATGTGCAGACTTCCCTCCGCGAGCAGGAGAATGTCATCCAGACGCTCACCCTGTCTCAGCACGTATTCCCCCTTTTTATATGTGCAAAGCCTTGCACCTAGGCATGAAAGCATGGCTGTAATATCTTCCTCTCCTACACCTGCAAAAAGCTTCGTTCTCTTTAGTACGTGAATAAATTTTTCCATAAATAACCCTTTCCGTTGTAAATACAACTGAATTGTTTGATTTATTATATTATATTATAGTTACAAAATCAAGAAACCAAAGATATATAACTGTGAAAATTAATTAAGCTCGGGGAGGGTCAAAACCATGATCAGAAAGATAATAAAGATTGATGAGGAAAAGTGTAACGGCTGCGGACTGTGCGCAAATGCCTGTCACGAAGGTGCCATTGACATCGTTGACGGCAAAGCAAAGCTTGTTCGAGAAAACTTCTGCGACGGCTTCGGCGACT
>DGGP01000083.1 GCA_002392265.1 Firmicutes bacterium UBA3871
GGGAAGAATTCCTTGAATTCGCCGTGAAGCTGTGCAGCAAGCGTTTTGTTGTGAGATATCACCAGAGTCGGCTTTCCGACCTTTTCAATGATTCCCGCCATAGTGAAGGTCTTTCCCGAACCGGTAACACCCATCAGAGTCTGATGGCGCGCGCCGCTGAGAACGCCCTCTGCCAGCTTTGCAATAGCCTGCGGCTGGTCGCCTGTTGCTTTGTATGGTGCATGAAGCTTGAATTCCATGGCTCTCCCTCTCCTTTAATCACTCCTGTTATTTTAGCACGAATTTTGCTATCTGTACAGTATAAAATTGAACATTTGTTCTGTGTTTTTTGTGTGTATATATTGCAATTTACTTGAATATGTTCTCATATGCGTGTTATACTGTTTAGGTATTCATTTTTTACAGTTTTTAGGAGTTTTCAAGTGGTAACCGATATGAGAAAACGCCACAGCCTTGAGGATTTCTGCGACCGTATGTCGGAGCAGCTCGAGGTTAATGACGTGATACCAAGTGAATTATACAAAACCTATGATGTCAAGCGCGGACTTCGAAACGCAAACGGCACAGGCGTGCTTGTCGGGCTTACGACAGTCAGCAATGTAGAGGGCTACAAGCTGCTCCCGGACGGTACGAAAATGCCTTCCGAAGGGCGCTTGCTCTACCGCGGCTATGACGTGCGCGATATAGTAGGTGCCTGCCTCGACGAAAACCGCTTCGGCTTCGATGAGGTCACCTACCTGCTGCTCTTCGGCCATCTTCCGTCGGCAAAGCAGCTCGAAGAGTTCACGCTGCTCCTCAATTCCAAGCGCATTCTGCCGGAAGGCTTTGCAAAGACAATGATTATGCCGGCTCCGTCGATTAACATCATGAACAAGCTGTCGCGCTCGGTTTTGGCACTCTATTCGTACGACCAAAGGCCTGACGACATTTCAATAAGCAATGTGCTTCGCCAGTCTCTGGATATAATCGGCTATTTCCCTTCACTGATTTCGTATTCGTTCAAGGCAAAAAGGAGCCTCTTTAACGACACGGAGTTCGTGCATCACAGACCGATTCCTACTCTGTCAACTGCAGAGAACATTCTTCACATGACCAGAGCCAGCGGAGAGTTTGACGATATCGAGGCGAAGGTTCTCGACATCTGCCTGATGCTCCACGCAGAGCACGGCGGCGGAAACAACTCCACCTTTACGACCCACCTGATTTCATCTTCAGGCACCGACACATACGGTGTTATATCTGCGGCAATTTCATCGCTGAAGGGACCTCTTCACGGAGGCGCAAACATAGCAGTGTGCCACATGATTGATGATTTGCGGGATCACGTTGGTGACATCGGAAACGAGGCACAGCTTCGCGAATACTTCCTAAAGGTTCTTCGCGGAGAAGCAAACGACGGCAGCGGCAGGGTTTACGGACTCGGCCACGCCATCTACACTCTTTCGGATCCGCGTGCGGTTTTGCTAAAGGGTATTGCAAGAAAGCTGGCGCAGAGCAAAGCCATGGAGGATGACTACATGCTTTGCGAGTACATAGAAAACAAGGTCCCTGAGATAATCAGCGATTATACCGGCGATTACGAAACTACGATGCCGGCAAATGTGGATTTGTATTCAGGCTTCATATACAGAGCTCTCGGAATACCGGATGATATTTCGACTCCTCTGTTTGCTCTTTCCAGATTATCCGGCTGGTGTGCTCACAGGCTCGAAGAGCTGATTACCGGAAAGCGTCTGATGCGTCCCGCATACTTTGGTATAAAGGGCAGCACAAAGTACATTCCTTTGGACGAAAGAAAGTAGAATTGGTCAAAACGGATGACTGAACATGAATAATTAACAAAAGCGTTGAAATTTCAACGCTTTTTTGATATCGCGATTGTAAACTTGAAAATTAATTTTGGTTTACGTTTAGAGGGTGTAATCCGACTCGACAAAAATGTAAATTTATTTGCAATCAGGAGGTGCCCTCACACCAATTTGTCGAATGGAGGCGCATGGGTTAATTGATTTCATCGGCTGAATTTCAAGGGTTTTGCTCTTTGCCGATTGTAAACCGTGTCAAAAAAATCGGTTAACCATTTCGCCTGTTAAGTGATATTAAAAAACACCCCGTTTTGCCTTGTAAACGGGGTGTTTCAGTCATTTTCCTACAATAATATTATTTTCTCTCATCATCCTCTATCAGACCTGCGAGCTCGTCGAGACCCTGTGCTCTCAGGGCTTCTTTTTGACCTGCAAGCCTCGCTTTCATATCGTTAATTGAAAGCGAGGTGAACTCCGGCTCTTTTTCTGCCGGTTTTTCGGGTTCATCAATCAAATCCGAGGCTATAAAATCGTCTCTGACGGATTCTTTGTCGAGAGTAGGGAATACAGCCTTCTTTACTGCAAAGCTGTTCTTTTCGTCCCCAAAACGCAAAATACGCGCTTTAATGTCTTCAGGAACTCCCTGTTCCTCGAGAGGAATGTCCATTTTTATCTGCTCAGGTGTTGCAACGGGTTCTGCAACGAGCTCATCGAGGTCTATGCCGGAAGCATTCTCCGGAGCCTCCTCTTCAGTAACAATCGGTGTAAGCGGCGCTGATGCCACTACATTGCCCGCCTTTATAACCGGAACAGGTCTGACCTCTGCAGGGAGCGGTTCTTTGCGCTCGAGCATGGTCGCATATTTCAAATCCTGAGTCTGCAGCCACATCTTGTAATTCTCGGCTGTGGCTGTGCCTTCTTTAATCTGTTTCTTCCACTGTTTTACGTCGTAAAGGAATTTCTTGTGAACAGCCTCCCTGTCCTCCCTAAGCGCTGCATTTGAAACCTTTGTGCGCTGCTGAAGTCTGGAAGCGATACGACGCTTTAGCATTTCATTCTCGTCATCAAGGCGATGGTGAATCTTTGAACGCTGCTTTGATATGATGTTCCTGCAGAGCGCAGAGCAGTACATTTCGTCTGTTCTGTTCTGAGTCAGGAAATACGTGCCGCAGAGGGCGCATTTCTTTATGGCTATACGTTCCTTTATAGCGGAATAAAAGTCGTAAACCAGCAGGTTCTCGAAATCATCGTAATAGTAATACTCTACGAGATATCCGTCCTCTGTACAGTCGAGCTCCATGCGGACATTCATGGTCGGAACATAGGCGTCCTTTGACCTGCCCGTATTATAAAAGTCATCATAGAGATTGTAGCAAAATTCCAGCGCATCCTTTGAAAGTCCGTTATTGATCTCTTTTATGAAATCAATATAGTTCGCATACTCAAATGTCGTCTCCGAGGTTACCTTAAAGGTGTCTTCATCCTTACCTTCACACATATTCAGGGCATCTCTGAAAATCTGGCCGGTTTTCAGCTCTATGCTGTTTTTTACGACCTCGAGAGGCTCCTCCTCACCCTCGGTTTCAACGTAATCGACGAACTGCAAAGTAAACGTGCACCTGTCACGCTTGCTGAGTTCCGCATTTTTAAGTGTGTTAACGATACGATATACGCTATTCATATTGTCACCTCGCTATAATCTTATCCGATTTACAACGATTCGTCAAGCAAATTTACTGTTAAACAGCTGCTCTAGCATATCCTCGGTAAGCCCTCGCCGTACAGTACATCCACTATCCTGCTGCCTCCAAGCCTGGTTGTCATCGTTACCGAAGCTTTCTTTTCTTCGGTAACAGTGCCGATAATTGCTGCGTTTTTGCCCTCTTCGGTGCCTCGCACCAGCTCGAGAGCCTTTTCTGCCTTTTCTCCCGGAACGACGATAATCATTTTGCCTTCATTGCCCATATAGAGCGGATCGAGCCCCATGATTCCGCAGAATCCGCTGACTTCGTCGCTTACAGGAATTGATTCCTCTTCAAGGTTTATATGTACACTGCTGGAGCGTGCTATTTCGTTCAGTATTGTGCCGAGGCCGCCTCTGGTCACATCGCGCATCGTGCGTACCTCGATGCCGCCATCAAACAGAGCATTGCAGATTGGTGCCAGCACTGCGCAGTCGCTCTTTATGTTGTTTTCGACATTCATGCGTGCGCTCAGTATGCATGCGTGATGATCACCGAGAGTGCCGGAAAGTATCAGCTTATCGCCCGTCTTGCAGTTTGACGCGCTGATGTCTCTGCCTTCCGGTATTATGCCAATGCCTGTAGTATTGATGAAAAGACCGCCGTGGCCTTCGACTACCTTTGTGTCTCCTGCGACAATCGTTACGCCCGCCTTCTTTGCAGTGGCCGCCATCGATTCAACGATTTTGTCAAGCAGCTCCACATCGAGCCCTTCCTCAAGCACAAAGCCGCAGGTCAGATATTTAGGCACCGCGCCCATCATCAACAGGTCGTTCACAGTACCGCAGATGCAGAGCTTGCCGATGTCGCCTCCCTCGAAAATTGTCGGCGTAACGACAAAGGTATCGGTACTGAAGGCTATGCGGCCGTTAATCTCGAGAACCGCCGCGTCCTCCATCTTGTCCAGTATTTCATTCTTAAAGTGTTTTCCGAATATGCGCGCCATCAGCTCCGCGCCGGATTTCCCGCCGCTGCCGTGCGCCATCGTTATCTTTTCCATTTGAGTAATCTTTCCTTTATCTATTATTCCAATTTGGGGACAGGCACCAAATTAGCCTTTTTTCCACTTTGGGACCTGTCCCTAAATTAGCCTCAGTTTGACAAAGCTACGGGAGATTTTAACAAGCTCACCTACCTGTTGCGGTACCAAATGCCGCAAGCTCCTTCGGCCGACACCATACAAGGCCCGTAAGGCGATTCCGGCTTACAGCCGGTGCCGAACATAGGGCACTCGTTTGGATTTATCCGTCCGACGATTACTTCGCCGCAGCGGCAGGAAGCGGGCAGCTCCATGTCAGCGTTTAAGCCGGCTGAGCCGCCTTCGTACTTTGCGTACTCGGGACGCAGATAAAGTCCTGAGCCCGGTATTATGCCGAGGCCGCGCCACATGGCAGGGCCGGGCGTAAAGAACTTGTCTATAATTGCTTGCGCCTTTGCGTTGCCGGTGTCGCGGACGGCGTTAGTGTAGAGATTGTCTACGCGGCTTCCGCCGGCTTCGATTTGGCGCACGATGTCATAGATGACCGTCAGGAGATGTTCTGCCTCAAAGCCTGCCACAACAAATGGCTTTTTGTATTTGAGGGCTAGGTCCTTGTAAACTTCGCTACCTATGATTGTTGAAACGTGGCCCGGGCAGATGAATCCGTTTATGCTCTCTTCGCTTTCGCATATCCACTCGAGCGCAGGGATTATCGTTTTCAGAGCAGTAACCAGACGGATGTTTTTGAGTCCGCGACTCTCAGCTTCTTCGAGAGCCAGCGCATATGTAGGTGCTGTGGTCTCAAATCCGACTGCTGCAACTACATAGGTCTTGTCGGGATTTTCCGTCGCAGCATCTATTACATCAAACGGTGAATACATCATCATTACATGTATTCCTTCACCTTTGAGCGATGATATGCTGCCGTTTGTGCCGGGCACCTTTAACATATCACCAAAGGAACATACTATGTGGTTTTCCATATGTGCATATTCGAGAATCTTGTCTATAAACGCGGTGGGCGTTACGCAGACAGGGCAGCCCGGCCCGGATATCAGCCTTATTTTCGGTGATATCAGGCTTCTGATTCCATTTTTGAATATGGCAGCCGTATGTGTCCCGCAGACCTCCATAAGCTTAATTTCCGGCCCGTCATAGGCACGCAAATATGCCGTTATTTCTTTTATGTCCTTCAAAACTTTTAAACCTATCCTATTTCCTTTATGTCGTCGAGCTCGTCAAGTTCCTCAAACAGCTGAATGAGTTCATCGGCTCTGGCCTTGTTCATAACTTCTATGGCACAGCCGGCGTGGACGAGAACGTAATCGTCAACCTTTGGGTCGACTATGCCAATGTTTACGCTTACAACATTGCCTTTAAAATCTACCTGGGCTCTGGTGCCGTTTATACTCAGCACACGGCCCGGAATCGCAACGCACATATATTATACCTCCTCAGGAAGCTTGCACACGTCAATCCAGTCAACGGCGTTGCTGTATTTGTGAAGCTCATCGCATGTGAGCTCGATTGCGCTGTTATCGCTTCCGCATGCAGGAAATACCGTTTCAAATCTCTTTAATGATACATCGGTATAAGCCTTTACATCATCTCTTTCGATAGCGAATGCGCAAACGCCGCCGATTGCATGACCTGTGAAGTCTATAACCTCTTCAGCTGTCAGCATCTTTGCCTTGAAGCCGAAATAATCCTTGAACTTTCTGTTGTCTATCTTTGCATCGCCTGCGGTCTCAATCAGGACGCAGCCGCCCTCCGGTGTCTTGAAGGAAAGAGTCTTGCAAATGCGGGCACCTTCTACGCCTACAGCTATTGCAGCGAGATCTACTGTAGCGCTGCTTACTTCGAACTCACGAATTCTGTCCTCAATTCCGAGGGTTTTGAAATATTCTCTTACTTTTTCAATTGCCATAATTTTACTCCTACTCCGTATCCAATAAATGATACATTCCAATATAGTTCTGCCCAAGTGCTATGCCACCGTCGTTTGGACTGACAGAGACGTTATAATAGACGACAAAACCTGCACCACGAAGCAGCCTTAGCGACTCTTCCATCAGAATTTTGTTCTGGAAGACTCCACCCGTCAGGGCTACCGTATTTACCTTCGTTTCTTCGCGTATGCTGCTACATGTATCGTAAATAAGCGATGCGACTTGCAAATGAAAGTACAGAGCAAGTTTGTCAGCTTCATCATCGGATCCGCGCTGAGCTCTCGCTGCTGCATCTTCAAGCATGATGGCACACTGACCCTCGTATTCATTGTAAGGCGCAATCCCAAGAAGCGCAGCTACCGAGTCGAAAAGCCTACCCATGCTCGAACTCTTTATGACATTGGTCCTCGTGCGAATCGCTGCCAGTATGAGTTCTTCGTCCTTGCAACCCGGCAGATTGTGCTTGGCTGCATATTTAAGAATCGGTTCGAGGTCTACTGAAAGCTCCTTTGCGCCGTCTACATCAAAGCTTTCGGTCTTTACCCCGTCTTTGTATGCTTCTCTGAAGCACAGAGAAGTCTTTGCTGCGTCCTTCATGGAAGAATCGCCGCCTATCATGTCAACATATCTGAGATGCGCCATGCGTCTGAAATCTGCGCCCTCGCAGAGCAGAAACTCTCCGCCCCAGATGGCTCCATCGGTTCCGTAGCCTGTGCCGTCCATGCTGACTCCTATTACCTTCCCCGCAAGCTGATGCTCCGCCATAACGGAAGCAACATGCGCGTGGTGGTGTTGCACCCTTACTATAGGAAGTCTGCCGTGCCCGGCCGCATAGCTTGCTGCAAATGCCGTTGTGGCATACAGAGGATGCATGTCGCAAACAACCAGCTTCGGCTTAATGCGAAACATGGTTGCCATCCTATCCACATTTTCGGCGTAGATGCGCTGATTTTCAAGCGAATCGAGGTCGCCGAAGTACTGGCTGATGTATGAGAACGCCCCCTTTGAAAGGGCGAATGAATTCTTTAACTGTCCACCGCAAGCAAGCAGCATATCATCCTTGCTCGGCAAGCGCTTTGCAATCCCCGCATCCGGTGTGATATACAGCGGCACAGGCGCATAGCCCTTGCTGCGCCGTATCATCTGCGGCTGCCCATCTATTACACGTGCCACCGAATCGTCAACCCTGACGCGAATGTCACGCTCGTTGTAGAGGCATCCTTCAATCAGACTTTCACGCTCAAAGAGCGCAAACATCTCTTCTTCGTCCTTTATTATCGGCATGTCCGAAAGATTTGCGCTGGTTACGATGAGCAGTCCGAACCTGTCGAGCAGCAGATGCTGGGCCCCCATGCTTGGCAGAAATGACCCTATAAAGCGGCTCCTTTCAATTTCAGAAAAGGCCTCATCAGTAAGCCTTTCCGGCCACAGCCACGATTTTCGGTCGAGGGCGCCGCCTGCAGGGCCGGAGCCGGACACCGCCAAATTTTCAAGCCTTTCCCTGATTTCCGCAGGGCTCCTGTGCTCCAAAAGTAGTATCGGCTTTGCCGAAGACTCGAGGAGCTTTTCCTCCACCGCATCCACGCGTGAAAAGGCACGAATAGTTTCAATATCCTTGAACATCACTGCAAAAGGCTTTTGCTCGCGATGCTTGATGTCTCGAAGTTTTTTAACCGCTTCCGGCGACAGAGGGTCTGCGATCAGGTTGTATCCTCCCACACCCTTCATGGCAATTACGCCGCCGCAGCGCAGTACCTCAGCGGCACGCTCTATATCGGCAAGGCCAAGCTTGACCGATACTGCCGCATTCTGCTTTGCCGCAGCCCTGAGCGCAGCCGTAATTGTGCCGGTCTTACCTTGCTTACTGTGACTCTCGCGGTCTTTGTAGATAAGCACCGGTCCGCATTCATGGCAGCAGATTGTCTGTGCATGGTAACGTCTGTCCGTGCGTGTTGTGTATTCGCTTTCGCAAAAATCGCACATAGGCCAGTCTATCATTGCCGTGTTGTCGCGATCGTATGGAAAGCGGTCAATAACAGTATAACGTGGTCCACAGACCATGCAGCTGATGAAGGGATGGAGATATCTCGGATTGTCTTCCTCGTAGAGCTCTCGCAGGCAGTCCGGGCACAGTGAAAGGTCAGCCGGAATCATTGCTGCTTCGTCGTCGCCGTCGTCACTTTCAAGTATCGTGAACTCGCTAAACTCCCGGAAAGGCAGGATGTCTCTCTTTATGTGGACTATCTCCGCAGGCACAGGCTTTTCAGCCATCAGCCTCTCGACAAAGAAGTCGATTTTCTCCGGAGTGTCTGTTACAACGACATCCACCAGTCCCCCAATATTCAGGACTTCCCCTTTCATGCCGTATTTATCGGCGCACTTTGCAACAAACGGTCTGAAGCCCACGCCCTGGACTATTCCCCATAGTTTAATTTTCTCAGTCCGTTTATTTTCAGTATTCATCGTTTATTTGTAATATACGTTCCTATCTGTATTTCTAGTGGTCATGATTGTGATGATGGTCGTGGTCATGATGATGGTCGTGGTCGTGCATATGTGCGTGAAGCTCAGCATGCTCCTTTGGATTGAGAGTCATCGCCTTCTTTGCGAGCCAGTCTGCAACCTCCTTATAGCCTTCGCCGGTCTTTCCGGAAACCTTGAATACAGGGACATCCTTGTTCAGTGCCCTGACGCCCTTCATGTAAAAGTCTTCGTCAAAGTCGAGGTACGGAATCAGGTCAACCTTGCTGAGGATGATGATGTCTGCCTTTTCGAAAGCGAGAGGGTATTTGTAAGGCTTGTCCGAGCCCTCCGTTACTGTCGAAATGAGCATCTTTACATGCTCGCCGATTGAGAACTCTGCAGGGCACACGAGGTTACCTATATTTTCGATAAAGAGTATGCCTCTCTGGCCTTCTGCGAGGTCGAGGTCCATATGCATGTGGTCGAGCTGATGGTCGATCAGCGGTGCGTCGAGATGGCACGCGCCGAAGGTGTTAATCTGGTATGCGTCGATGCCGAGCTCTGTCAGATGCTTGGTGTCAATGTCAGACTCGATGTCTCCCTCGATTACGTAAGGGCGAATCTTTGGCTCTACCTCTTTTAAGTTGCTGATAATATTCTTTATGGAAGTGGTTTTGCCGACGCCCGGCGCTCCCATTTCGTTTACGACAAGCACGCCGTGCATGCTCATGTGCTCGTTTATATGCTCCGCGATGTGATCATTTTCGTCCAGTATATTTTCTTCAAGATTTATTCTTCTGATATCGTGCATTGTATACCTCCGGTTTATGTCGCCGCAAACCATTGCTGCGACGCGTATATAGTCTATCGTCTATATACGATTTTATTCAACTTCTATATATTCGATGTAAAACTCTTTGCCTATGTCCGTGGGCTCTCCGTCGGTGCCGCACTTAGGGCAGGCAAAAGAAAGAAGCTCTCTGTAAAACAGTTCGCCGCATTTAGGGCATCGCATCTTTGTCTTTACACGCTCCACCTCGACATCGGCGCCTTCACATGGTGTGCCTTCGCCAATAACGTCGAAATACATCCTGATGGATTCCTCCACCAGGCCGCTCCTGTCTCCGAGGACAAGCTTGATTTTCGTGACCTTTTCGGCCTTGTTTTCAGTGCAGTGCTTGCACGCTATTTTAATGATTTGTTCAGTTATCGGATATTCGTGCATCTATGCCTCCACCAAAAATACATACATAATTATTATACCCCTTTATATCACTTTTAACAAGGGATTTACAAGGGTTTGTGAGAGTTTGTGAGAGTTTCGTGAAAGTTTCTTGAGACAAAGAATGGCAGCGGTGTCGTTTGCTATTTCCGCTTGGCTTTACCGCTGCGAGCCACTGTTTTCATCTCAAATTTTAAAAACTCTGCCTTTAAGATGAAATATCTCCTTGCATTTTACGGCTCAAATTGCATTTTCTGCGATTTGAGATGAATTTGGTCTCTTTACCGGCCGTAATTTTCATCCTAAATTTCAATAATTGCGTTTAAGGCCGAAATTTTTCAGAAATATTTCATCTCAAAACCCACTTTTTGCGTTTTAGGATGAAAAAGCCGTTAGCGGAAGCCTGTGGCAGTGACCGGTGCCTGTCCCCAAATTGGGAAAAAGGCGAATTTGGTGCCTGTCCCCAGATTCGCCTCGGTGCTTTTAAAATAAAAAAGACCAAGCAGGGACCTGTCCCTTTTTTAGTCTTTTCAGTATCGGATACCTCTTCGGACGTAGCGATAATAATAAGTCACAAAAATAGCCGCCCAAGAACCTGCAAAGTTTGACGGCTATTTTTAGCTTTCAATCTGTGGGCTAACCGTCTACTGACAGCACCTTCTTTTTATGCCTAAATAATAGCATGCATTATGTGCACTGTCAATAGATTTTGCGCGCCCTTCATCGTAGGTCAATATACATAATATCAAAGTCACAGTAATTATCATCTATCTTGAAGTAAGCCGGAGACTTCCCGATACTCCGAAAGCCGAATTTTTGGTATAGATGTATTGCGCCTGCGTTGTCGCTTCGCACCTCAAGATTAATTATTTCTATGTCATGTTCTTTAGCATAGTCAATCAGCTTCTGCATCAACATGCTTCCGACGCCTTTATTCCAATACGGCTTCCTCACCGCTATGCCAAGCTCTGCGCGATGCGACATCCGTCTTGGAAGTCCGCTTAAACTCCCATCTGCGATTATTTCACCATCCATCAATGCGAGCAGGTGCACAGACTTATCCGCAGCATGTACACTTTCAAGATAATCGGCCTCCTCTTCAACCGTAATAGGAAAACCGTCTGAGCCAAAGGTTAAGTTATCGGATTCACCACCGATCGTCTTTGTATAAGCTATAACCTTTTCCGCATCAGCTGCACGGGCTTCTCTGATTTCAACGCTCATATTAATTTTCCTCCTATCATTCATATGTGCTTCATACTTGCACAGTTCTCTAAAACCATACATTCCTACTAAAGTAGTATACCATATTAGCTGTCCCTAAACTGAAAAAAGGCGAATTGGGGGATACGGGCCTGGCGGTGTCGGTGCTATTTCCGCTGGACTTTACCTCCTCGGGCCACTGCCGTACCTCGCTCGCAAGCTTTGGAACGCCACAAAAACTCAGGGTTTCCTACAATCGGAAACCCCTCAAACATTTTGTGTCGTTGCGTTCGCGACCTCCGTCGCAACCGCTTGCCAAAGCTTTTGCTCGCTTCGGTGGGCATTGCCACCAAATCGGACAGCACGGCGCTCCAATAGCAAGCCGCCCACCGCCGCCGTTGTGTTTGACCCCTATGATATTGCACCGCTCTCAAACAATTCTTGCTGCAATAAGAGAGTTCTTTTGGTTTGAGACCCCTATGATATTGCACCGCTCTCAAACCCTTTACCCACATTTCGGGATTATCCCACTGTTTGAGACCCCTATGATATTGCACCGCTCTCAAACATCAATGAATCCGAGGAAATCGACATGGTGTTTGAGACCCCTATGATATTGCACCGCTCTCAAACCCCAAATCATCATTTGAGGAAACGACCCGCATCGCTGAAAGCCGTGCAAACAGGGTCATTCAAGGATCTATGTGATTTCACACAAGTCCTTGTCTATGATATACCGAGCCTCATTTTTCAATAACGTATGCTCTGTATTCTCAATCATTATAACATTAAACTGCTGTCTATGAACAGTATCTAAGAAAGCATCGCATTCGCTATCCTTCACGTAGCTCCTGAAGTTTACCAGCACAAAAAGCCTATTTTTATCGTAAGACCGCACCAACTCCATATAATCAATCACTTTCTCGCAAAGAGAATCGTAATCCTCGGCAAATTGCAATCCCGCCGCTTTTATTATTGCGCTGACAGATAGCTTAGCGCATTCTATATTTCCCGAAAGTTCGTTGATAAGGTCGAACAAATACCTTTCTATTCCGGATAACTCCGCCATAGTAGCCTCGTAAAATTCCGGGCTCACGGCGATTTTCTCCGCTGCGCTGTTTAGCTTTGTAATCAGATTTTTCCTATTGATTTCGAAGGGCACAAACTGATTAAGAAACTCCAGATTCTTTGCAATTTCTATAGGCTTATCATTCGAGGACAGCACCGCCTTTCCATCAAAGCCTTGTGTCTGCATATATAAATCTGAGCAAAGTTCCAAGAATAGCTCTTGGTTTTCAATCACTATTGAATTAACAAGTTCCTCTTCAGTATCAAAAACCTTTTGAATCTCCGGATAAGCAAGTTTCATAACACTACCACCCTATCCTCTGAATCTACAACATCACTCGAAAACTCGCCACAAATATATTTCATCTTAATGAATTGATTCTCTGTAAGCAGCAAGGATTGCACCATTCCTGCCGGGGGCTTGTTCTTCATGAGCATATTGTTTACCGATTTCTCCATAGTCGGTGAAGTAATCATTTTACAATATACCGATTCCTGGAGCATAATAAATCCGTTCTTAATCAGATTCTTCCTGAAACGGCGATAATTCCGCTTGTCTTCATTTGTCAGCACCGGTAAATCGAAAAATACCAATATCCGCATAAATCTGAATCCACTCATTACTACAATAATTGATAAAACTTAATCTGTGAAGGATCGTTATCATTAATTGCATCAAACACGCTTCTGGCATAAATCCTCATGGCATTGTCAAGCATCTGCCTGTTCCCGTCAATCATTACATATGTCGAAAGGACATCCCACATGGCGTGCTTTTCGTCTTTTCCAAAAGAACTCGGATTTTCAAGTTTTACAAGTCGATCCACCACAATCCTGAACGGCTCCATCAAATCGCACGCCAAATTAAAGTGATTGAACATGTTACTGTGAAAAATGCCTAGCTGCGTCAAATACCCATTTGCAGAAACTTCTCTGTTGAAAGCCGAAAGAATTAGGCTATACCCATAATTCAGTGCAGCATT
>DGGP01000058.1 GCA_002392265.1 Firmicutes bacterium UBA3871
ACAGCTTTCTTTGGCTGAAAAATGCGGGCGTGGCTCTGCCGACCAATATCGTGGATGAACCGAAGGTTCCGCTGCTCCTTTCAAAATCACGAAACCTGTTTAAGTTATTCTCCAACGATGTCGGTTTGTTGGCGGCACAGTACGGCGGAGATATCCAGCTCAAAATCCTGCAGCATGAGACCGCACTCAATTTCGGTTCGATCTATGAAAACGTCGCAGCTCAGGAGCTGACAGCCCACGGATATACACTCTATTACTACAACAACAAAAAGTTCGGGGAGCTGGATTTTGTGATCGAAGAAAACGGGAAAATTTTACCCATCGAGATCAAGTCCGGTAAAGATTATTATCGGCATACCGCAATGGATAATGTGTTGGCCGTTTCCGATTACGGAATTGAAAAAGGTTATATTTTCTGCGGAGGAAATGTAGAACAAATGTATCGGGTCACTTATTTCCCGATTTATATGCTTATGTTCCTGCAAAAGAAGGAACTGCCGGAAGAGATTCTGTTTGAAACGGACTTCTCTGATCTCGGGGATTTGAGGCAGTAAAGGCAGCAAGCGTAGAAATGCTGCTTTTACACAAATAATTTCACAGAGCTTTTACAGCGGGTATCGATTGAACAACCACGGCTGCAATCTCTTGTAATCACCAATGATACCTTCGTCAACGGTATAGGTGCTCTCCTTAAAATAGTCATATAGCAATATATGATGTTGTGTAGTGTCTTTCTGGATTGTTCTGGATGCTTGCAGCCAAATACCTCGTTCATTTTCTTTGCATAATATGCTAAATAATTCGGGATCATAATCCCTGGCAATTCTCTCATACATGTTTTTTGTCAACATTTTAGCATTTAAATACTGTCCCCAATAAATGCCTGGAATCAATTCTTGGTCATGTCAATACTCTTTCGCACATTTAATCAGAAAATCCTCGAGTGCAGGCGATACCCTTTGAGCTCGGAGCCTCGTAACCTGTTGGAGTACGTACCAAGCAGCCACTGCCGCTGTAAGCAGAAGCAAAATGCAAGCGGCAACATAGCCATCCTTTTCATAATCGTGCTCCCTTTCCTTTTTGTTTTGAAGATGACCTTTTGTCTATATATAAGAACAGTTTTCGCGCCCATTCCGTGACACTTTTCCGGCCCGTCTGACCCCTTCGCCACGGATTGTGCGGGAAAACGGAGAGAAAGCAATGCAATTTAGTCGATCGTCAGAACCGTCACGGATACTGCCCTTTATTTCTCCGCATACCCAGTGTACCCGGTCATCTCCACCAGCGCCTGACCTTGCGGACCGCAAATCCACTCGAGTAAAGCCCGTGTATTGTCATCCGCATCCAAACGGGTTACTGCGTAGAAGCAATCAGCCAAAGGATAGCTGCCGTTTTCTATGTTTTCCCGCGTAGGACTGACGCCGTTTACGCTAAGCAGCCTTATGCCCACATTAGGATTCATTACCGTCGCATAAAAGCGGAAGGAATATCCGATAGCATTTTTGTAGTTGCGATAATCCGCAGTCTTTCTGATGACGCCGCCCATATCCCCGATTACATCTTCCTGCTCCGGCTCCATGATCGGCGTGTCGCCCATAAGCTTAACAAAAGTGCTCTGACTGCCGCTGCCTTCCTCGCGCTGAAAAGGACGTATAGCTCCCAGTTTTCCTACGCCAAGCTCGTCCCAGCGCGTAATCTTACCCGACCATATGCCGCGTATGTCGGCTATGCTTACGTTTTCAAGAGGGTTTTTCGCGTTTACGTAGAAGACAAAGGCCTCCTTGCCTATCGGCGTAAACACAAGCTCCACCCCTTTTTCCCGGGCATAATCCACTTGAGCCTGGCTTGGCGCAGCGCAGAAAACTATATCACAATCTCCGTCCACGATTTTTTCGTATGCCCATGCAGTTGTGCTGCAATCGAGAACCTGATATGTAATGGCATCTTCCGGATAAACTGCAGCCGCAAAAGCGGCATATACGGGATAAAGCGCGGTTGCGCCGTCCATGCGGGGCAAGTCTTCCGTGAGCTTGAGTGAAGCCTCATCTTCAAGATGAACAACGCGGGAGTTTTCAATGTTTGGCCTCCACTCCCGCCAGTTGGGGGTGTCGTCTATCTTTATACTGCTATCGTACCACTCTATACCTGCAAAACAGCAGCCTGTAATCAAAAGAGCAGCAGCTATCACAAACAGCCACCATCTTCTGCACAAAAAAATCGCGGCGACCAGCGAAAAAGCACCCAGAAAAAGTGAAATTGTAAGTACAATGTTCTTTGTCTCCGGATAAAACAGTATGCTGATCAGCGCATAAAAGCCGCCCACGATAAATATGAGTCCCAGTAGTATCCTGCCGGCATTTATGCTGCCCGTGCCTGGTGATTTGTGATTCTTCATGTTTACCTGCCTCATTTCAGAAATATCGGGGACGGTTTAAATTATTAACCGTTTGCTTCCTTTCACTAATTAAGTCATTTTTCGCGCCCATTCCGTGACACTTTTCC
>DGGP01000045.1 GCA_002392265.1 Firmicutes bacterium UBA3871
CGCGGTATCTTCGGGGAAATCCAGCTGGGCGCGATACTTGAGCAGATGCTGTCGCCTGAGCAGTATGACGAAAATGTCGCAGTGGTGCCGGGCTCTGCGGAAAGAGTCGAATATGCCGTAAGCATGCCCGGTGAAGGCGTGCAGCGCGTGTATCTGCCTATTGACGCTAAGTTTCCCGCAGACTACTACTCACGGCTTGTCGAAGCTTATGACAGCGGCGACAGCGTGGAAATCGAGGCAGCTTCAAAGGCTCTCGAGGCGCGCATAAAGGTAGAGGCAAAGTCGATTCGGGACAAGTACATATGCCCGCCTTATACGACAGACTTTGCGATTATGTTCCTTCCGACAGAAGGGCTTTATGCCGAAGCCTGCCGCAGGGGCATGATTGAGACGCTGCAGCGCGAGTTTAGAGTAAGCATTGCGGGGCCGACGACTATGGCTGCACTTTTGAACAGCCTGCAGATGGGCTTTCGCACGCTTGCCATACAAAAACATTCGAGCGAGGTTTGGACAGTGCTTGGCGCAGTCAAGACGGAGTTTGACAAGTTCGGCAGTGTGCTTGCAAAGACACAGGAAAGATTAAATCAGGCGGAGCGCGAGCTTGACAGCCTGATAGGTACGAGAACAAACGCAATAAGGCAAAAGCTTAAAAATGTGCAGAGCCTTACAGACTATTACGATACAGAGCAAAGAAGAGGTGACTGATGGCAATATTCGCCATAGCGGATCTGCATCTGTCCTTTGACCCACGCGTGAAGAAGCCCATGGACATATACGGCTCCAGATGGGAAAATCACGCGGAAAGGCTAAAGGAGCACTGCAGGGAAATGATAACAAACGAAGATACGGTGCTGATACCGGGGGACATATCTTGGGCCCTGCGGCCCGACGAGGCACTGATGGACCTTGAATGGGTACACGAATCCATTCCGGGACAAAAGGTACTCCTAAAGGGAAATCACGAGCTCTGGTGGCAATCAGTATCAAAGCTTAATAAGCTGTATGACGACATGTTCTTTCTGCAGAATACTTTTTTCGAAGCGGAAGGAGCGGCGATATGCGGAACGAGGGGATGGCTCTGTCCGGGGGCGGCGGAGTACACCCAGCAGGATGAAAAAATCTATAGGCGCGAGGCACTGAGGCTTGAAATGTCTCTGTCAGCTGCAAAGAAAGCAGGCTTTACGGACATTATTGGCGCGCTTCACTATCCGCCGACAGATGAAAGACATAATGCGAGCAGGTTCACGGAGCTGTTCGAGGAATACGGTGTAAAAAGGGTGTTCTATGGGCACTTACATGGCAGAGACGTTTGGCCGAAAGGCCTTAAGGGAATATATAAAGGTGTTGAATATAATCTGGTATCGCTCGATTATCTCGATGCGAAGCCGGTCAGAATCAGGTAAGAGGTGAGAAATATGAAAAAAGTAAACAGAGTGACACTCATAGTAACAGACAGCCTTGGAATCGGAGAACTGCCGGATGCGGCAAAGTATGGCGATGCAGGTGCAAACACTCTCGGCCATATCATGGATTATAATCCCGATTTAAAGGTCCCAAACCTAAAGAAACTCGGCTTTTTCAATATAGACGGAGCAGCAGGCGGGAAATTCAAGACAGAAAATCCGACAGGCTCCTTTGCAAAGCTCGGTGAAAAGTCCGTAGGAAAGGATACCATCACGGGGCACTGGGAGATTGCGGGTCTCTATACGGAGATTCCGTTCAAGACCTATCCGGACGGCTTTCCAAAAAGCTTTATCGAAGAATATGAAAAGGCAATAGGCAGCAAGGTCCTGGGCAACTGTACAGCCTCCGGAACAGCCATTATCGAAGAGCTCGGACCGGAGCACGAGGCTACGGGATGCCCGATTGTATATACTTCGGCAGACAGCGTTTTCCAGATTGCCGCAAATACAGCGGTAATCCCTATCGAAAGGCTGTACGAAATCTGCGAGATTGCGAGAAAAATGCTCGTAGGCGATGTAGCCTGCGGCCGAGTTATCGCAAGACCTTATGTAAAAAATGAGGATGGCAGCCGCACACGCACCAGCCAGAGACACGACTATGCGGTTTCACCTCCAAACAAGACAGTTCTCGATTATGTGAGCGAGAGCGGAAAGACATCCTATGCCGTAGGAAAGATAAGCGATATTTTTAACGGCAGAGGTGTTACGAAGAGTGTTCACACCGATAACAACATGGATGGCGTGGACAAGACCATTGAGGCTCTGAAGGAAGATTTTGAAGGCTTTATCTTCACAAACCTTGTGGACTTTGATTCTCAGTACGGCCACAGACGCGACGTCGAGGGATACGGCAGAGCAATCGAAGAATTTGATGCAAGGCTTCCTGAAATCATGGCAGCGATGAAGGAAGGCGACGTGCTGATGATATGCGCAGACCATGGTAACGATCCGGTGCATACCGGCTGGGATCACACCAGAGAGTACATTCCTTTCGTTGCATGCGGGCAAAGAGTTAAAAGCGGAGTAAACTTAGGTGTTCGTTCGACCTTTGCGGATATAGGAGCCAGCATACTCGATATGCTTGGAATAGAAAGCAGGACGGAAATCGGCGAAAGCTTTGCGAGCGAGATAATATAATAGCTTATTTACAAAAGAGGTAATGCGTATGAAAATGTATGATATTATTTTGAAGAAGCGTGAAGGCGGCAGCCTGAGCACTGAAGAAATAGAATACTTTGTAAAAGGTGTAACCGACGGAAGTATACCGGAATATCAGACATCAGCGCTTTTAATGGCCATACTTTGGAGAGGCATGAGCAGTGAAGAGACCTATGTGCTGACAAAAGCCATGAAATATTCCGGAGACGTAGTTGACCTTTCCGGGATAAAAGGCATAAAGGTTGACAAGCATTCTACCGGAGGCGTTGGCGACAAGACTACACTCATAGTTGCACCGCTTGCCGCAGCATGCGGAGTGAAGGTTGCAAAGATGAGCGGCAGGGGTCTGGGCTTCACAGGGGGCACAGTGGATAAAATGGAGTCAATTCCGGGCTTTAGGACAGCTCTGGAGCCTGAAGAGTTCTTTAAGCAGGTCAGCGAGGTCGGGATGTCGGTTATCGGTCAGACGGCTCATGTGGCACCTGCAGATAAAAAGCTTTACGCACTGCGCGATGTAACTGCAACAGTTGATAACCTGAGCCTGATTACCAGCAGCATAATGAGCAAAAAGCTGGCGTGCGGCTCTGATGCAATCGTTCTCGATGTAAAATGCGGAGATGGCGCATTTATGAAGAATGAAGAGATGGCTGCAAAGCTTAGTAACATGATGTGTGAAATCGGCAGGGCAGACGGTAAAAAGACCGTTGCGGTGATTACCGATATGAATCAGCCTCTCGGAAATGCCGTAGGAAACAGCCTGGAGGTAATCGAAGCAATCGAAGTTCTGAAGGGCCGCGGTCCAAAGGATATTGAGGAGCTTTCACTAAAGCTTGCAGGCATTATGATTTACATCGGCGGGCAGGCATCCTCCGCTGAGGAAGGCGAAAAGAAGGCGGCAGAGGCACTTACGAGCGGAAGGGCGCTGGAGGTGTTCGGAAGATTTGTTTCTGCACAGGGCGGTAATCCTGAGATTGTAAATGATTACAAGCTTTTTCCGCAGCACAGCATCGAAAAGAAAATTTGCGCAAAGGCGGACGGCTATGTTGCTGAAATCAAAGCGATGTGCATTGGGCTTGCCAGCCAGCATTCCGGTGCGGGCAGAGCAACAAAGGAGGACGAAATCGATCTTTCGGCGGGCATATACCTTGAAAAGAAGGTTGGAGCAGCTGTAAAGACAGGAGAACTCCTTGCTACGGTTTACGGAAATGATGAATCAAAGGTTTCGGCAGCAGCCGCAGAAATAGAAAAGGCATTTGTGATTACAAATAACAAGCCTGAGACTCCGGTTTTAATAAAGCGAATCATTGGTTTGCAGTAGCCTTTGCTGCAAAATACAGTTGAGGTAATTTGATGAACGACTTTTTTTACAGAATGTCAAACAGCATCAGGCGGTTTTTCCTGGGCAGGCGCGGGATTGATGAGTATGGCAAATTCCTGCTTGCGCTTTCGTTTGTGCTGTTTTTCATTTCAGTGTTTACAAGAGGCGGCATAGGCCACCTGTTTAACATAGGAGCGTGGATTGCACTGATATGGTTTTATGCGCGGTTAACCTCCAGGAATATTTCAAAGAGGCAGCAGGAAAACCTGAACTATCTGCAGTACAAAGGCAAGGTAATCAGAAAGCTTCATCTTGCCAAAGCGCGGACCGGCTACAATTCAAATACGGGCATATATTACAAGTACTTTGAGTGTCCTTACTGCGGACAGATGTGCAGAGTTCCTAAAAATAAGGGGCTAATCAAAATAACATGCCCGACCTGCGGCAAGGCCTTTGAAAAGAGGAGCTAAAGATGCTGGGTTATGTTATGGCATTTAAGCCTGAACTTAAGATGCGGGAATACGAGATTTATCGCTCGTATTACTGTGGTGTCTGTAAGTCTGTGGGTGAAAGGTACGGTCAGCTTCCGAGGCTGGCGCTGTCTTACGACTTCGCTTTTCTGGCGCTGTTGCTTTCGGCACTTTCGGAAGATGCAGAGGATGCGAAGCTAGAACACTGCATAATACATCCCGTGCGGCGCATTCCGATTACGAGAAACAGTGCGGCAATCGAATATGCGGCGGATATGATGGTGCTTTTGGTATATTACAATATGCTTGACGATAAAAAGGACGAGCATCACATCAGAGGCAGCATAGGAAGCAGCGTACTCAGGCGCCATGCGCACGGTCTTTTGGAGAAATATCCCGATGTGGCGCAGTGCATAGAGGAAAGGCTTGAATATCTTTCAGGGCTCGAGGCTGAAAAGTGTGACAGCATAGATATTACCGGAGATGCTTTTGCGGATATCATGGCAAAGGTATTCGGCGGTGACAGCATCAGGAAAAGCTTTGGCGGAGAAACAGCACGTATTCTGGAGAATCTGGGACGCAATCTCGGCAGGTGGATTTATCTCGCCGACGCGCTCGACGATTACGAGGATGATGTGAAGAGCGGCAGCTATAATCCGTTTATTTACAGAAAGAACGGAAAAGCAGGTGCAGAAGATGTTCTTTACGCCTGCCTTGCGGAGATGGAAAAAAGCTATGCGCTTTTGGATATTCGCAAAAATAAAGGCGTTATAGATAATATAGTTTATTGGGGGCTTAGCAGAAAAAGTGACATTCTGCTTGGGAAAGAGAAAGGAGAAAATAATAAATGAGAGATCCTTACGAGGTATTGGAAGTAAGCAAAAACGCA
>DGGP01000112.1:0-11850 GCA_002392265.1 Firmicutes bacterium UBA3871
AGGCCTCGATGACGATGCCCTTGTATTTCATTTCGAGCAGCATGTCGAAAATCGTAGGATTCAGACCCGGTGTCAGCTTTATCAGAAATACATCGTTGCAAATGGTGTCGCGCAAGGTAAAATACTCGCCCGACCCGATGCCTTTGTTTATATCGAGTCCCTTTGCCTTTGCAACACTTTCCGCATCTCCCGAATAGAATATGCCTCTGCCGTCGATTGCGCGCTGCTTTATCTGCAGTCCCGCAGGGCCCGGCTTTGCGACATAAGGGTAGTTCACGCTCTCGAAAGCATCAAAGCCTGTCGTGCGCACCTTTACGGCGCGGCAGCCCAGTATTATCTTTCGGTTAAATGCGATAAACACGCCGGGCACACCGCTTCCGGCCATAGCCAGCGCATAGCGAAGGTTCTCTGCACCGTCAGTCATAGGGCTTATCATAGGCAACTGCGATCCCGTCAGCACGACAGGAATCGGCACACCCGCCAGCATAAACGACAAAATCGACGCCGTGTAAGCCATTGTGTCTGTGCCGTGCGTCACAACAATGCCGTCGTAACGCTCTTTGCTCTTCACCGCTTCGTAGATTTTTTCGGCAATCAGAACCCACTCCTCCGGCTGGATGTTTGAACTGTCCATACTGAGAATGTCCTTCGCCGATATTTCATAGTTCTCCGCCACACCCGCGATTCCGCTGAGAAGTGCGCTTACATCAAGCGACGGCACCAGCCCTTCGGGACTCGGCGCGGAAGCTATCGTTCCGCCGGTTGCAAGAACCAAAATCTTTTTCTTCCCCATACTTACCTACCATCCTGCAAATGCTGCTTTAACGGAAGTCTTCCTACTTTCTCTCTGTGAGCTCGAGGAGAACGCCGCCTGTAGTCTTTGGATGTACGAAAGCGATGCGAGCGCCGCCTGCGCCGTATCTTGGCTTTTCGTCGAGCATCCTATGGCCTGCGTCCATAACTTCCTTGATGGCTGCTTCGATATTGTCAACTCGTACAGCTACATGCTGGATGCCGCCGCGGCCGCCGTTCTTTTCGATGAAACGTGCGATAGGGCCGTCAGGAGTTGTTGATTCGAGCAGCTCGAGCTCGCTGTCGCCGCATGGCAGGAACGCTACTGTTACTTTCTGTTCCTCAACTACTTCTTTTCCTGTTGACTTCAGTCCGAGCACGCCCTCATAAAACTTCAGCGCCTCATCTAAATTTTCTACTGCGATACCAACGTGGTCTACTCTTGTAAGATTCATTATTGTTTCCTCCATTTATCTGTTTTCAATATTTATCGTTTATTGCCGATAGGCAATTACTGTCTAATTTTATTCTGTTTATCCGCGAATGGATTTAAGGAATTCATCGCGAACCGTATAAATATCGGTGTTCTTTGCCAGGATATCCTCGACACACTTTTTCATACGGCCTTCTTCCTCCGTATGATTGATTACAATTTTACGGAGCTCGCTTTCAATGAGCTCTATAACCTCCATACGCGTGTTGTTAAGACGGCGCTCGGTCAGCTCTCCGGTTTCTGCCAGATACTCGCGATGCTTTTCGAGCTCGTCCACAAGCTCTTCAATGCCTTCATTCTTTCCGGCAGTTGCCATCAAAACAGGAGGCCTCCTCTTCATGTTCTGGTTCAGATCGAGCATCATGTTTATTTCGGTCGCCGTACGAGGGGCGCCAAAGAGATCCGCCTTGTTTACCACGAAAATGTCGCCGATTTCCATGACTCCCGCCTTGATTGACTGAATGTCGTCGCCCAGGCCCGGTACCATGACCATCAGCACCGTATCTGCAGTCTTTACGATATCCACCTCGGACTGTCCTACACCTACGGTCTCGATAAAGATATAGTCTACGCCCGAAGCGTCGAGCACCTTCACCGCATTGTGTGTTGCCTTTGAAAGTCCTCCCAGGTAGCCTCTGGTTCCCATGGAGCGAATAAATACGTTCGGTTCAAGGGCGAGGTCCTGCATACGTATGCGGTCCCCCAGAATTGAGCCTCCCGAATAAGGGCTGGTCGGGTCGACTGCGATAATACCAACCTTTTTCCCTTTTGCAATCAGGTTCTTTACTATTTTGTCGGTCAGCGTACTCTTTCCGGCACCCGGAGGCCCGGTGATGCCAATGACATGTGCATTACCCGTGTGTTTGTGAATCTCTTTTATAATAGCTTCCGTTTCATCTTCGTAGTTCTCGATAACCGTTATAGCACGAGCCACCGAACGTTTATCGCCTGTCAGAAGCTTTTCAATTAATTCGCTCACTTCTCAGTTACCTTTCTCAAAAAAAACAGGTCGGGGATAGCGCTCACGCATTACCCCTGACCTAAACCTTTGCTAGTTTTTCTTTACATTGTTCTTTATGAACTCAATAGTTTCGGTTGTGGTAGTTCCCGGTGTGAATACCTCTGCGATACCTGCTGCCTTAAGTCCCGGAATATCCTCTTCAGGAATAACTCCGCCGCCGAATACCAGGATATCTCCTGCGCCCTGCTCTCTAAGGAGCTCAACTACCTTTGGAAGGAGGTGGTTGTGTGCACCGGAAAGGATTGACATTCCGATTACGTCAACGTCTTCCTGAATAGCTGCTGCAACAATCTGCTCAGGTGACTGTCTGAGTCCTGTATAAATAACTTCCATACCGGCGTCTCTAAGTGCTCTGGCAATCATCTTTGCGCCTCTGTCATGACCGTCAAGACCCGGTTTTGCTACCAATACTCTAATAGGCTTTTCCATTTCAATTCCTCCTAAAGACCTGCTGCTTTATAACAATACAGACTGTTCATATTCGCCGAATACTTCTCTCATGACACCGCAGATTTCGCCGAGTGTAGCATATTCTCTGACAGCATCAAGGATGAAAGGCATAACATTTTCTGTGCCTTCACAAGCCTTTTTGAGCGCTGCGAGCTTTTCGGTAACAGCCTCGTTATTTCTCTTTGCTTTAACATCCTGAATCTTTTTCTTCTGCATTTCACCAACAGATGGGTCTACGCGGAGAAGGCCTTTTGGCGGTTCCTCTTCAACCTGGAACTTGTTTACGCCGACAACGATTCTCTCGCCGGATTCGATTTCCATCTGATATTTGTATGCAGAATCGGAGATTTCCTGCTGGATATATCCGAGGTCGATAGCTCTTGTTGCACCGCCGAGTTCATCAATCTTCTTGATATAAGCCATCGCTTCTTCTTCGATTTGCTTTGTCTTTGCTTCAACATAGTATGAGCCTGCGAGCGGGTCTACCGTTCTGGTAACTCCGGATTCGTAAGCAACTATCTGCTGAGTACGGAGTGCGATTGTTACGGACTCTGTTGTAGGGAGAGCCAGCGCTTCGTCTCTTGAGTTTGTATGGAGTGACTGAGTTCCGCCCATAACAGCAGCGAGTGTCTGCATAGCAACACGAATGATGTTGTTGTTTGGCTGCTGTGCAGTAAGTGTACAACCGGCTGTCTGAGTGTGGAACTTCAGCATCATTGACTTTTCCTTCTTTGCGCCGAATCTTTCCTTCATGATCTTTGCCCAGAGACGTCTTGCGGCTCTGTACTTCGCAACCTCCTCGAGTACGTCGAGGTGAGCGTTGAAGAAGAACGAAAGTCTTGGTGCGAAGTCGTCTACGTTGAGGCCTGCCTTGATGGCTGCTTCGACATAGGCGATACCGTCTGCCAGAGTGAAGCCGACTTCCTGTGCTGCAGTCGAGCCTGCTTCTCTGATGTGGTAGCCGGAAATGGAAATTGTGTTCCACTGCGGTACGTTCTTTGTGCAGTATTCAAAGATGTTCGTAATGAGTCTCATGGAAGGCTCGGTCGGGAAGATGTATGTTCCGCGAGCGATATATTCCTTGAGTACGTCGTTCTGAATAGTGCCTCTGAGTTTATCTGGTGTAACGCCCTGCTTTTCGGCAACAGCAATGTACATTGCCAGAAGTACCGATGCCGGTGCGTTGATTGTCATGGATGTTGATACCTTGTCGAGCGGAATACCGTTAAAGAGTATCTCCATATCGGCAAGGGAGTCGATAGCTACGCCTACCTTACCAACTTCGCCTTCCGAAAGCGGATGGTCGGAGTCGTAACCAATCTGAGTCGGCAGGTCGAATGCAACAGAAAGGCCTGTTGAACCCTGCTCTACCAGGTACTTATATCTTTCGTTGGATTCCTCGGCAGTAGCGAAACCGGCGTACATTCTCATGGTCCAGTTACGGCCTCTGTACATTGTAGGCTGGTAGCCTCTGGTGAACGGATACTGTCCAGGGAAGCCTATCTCGTTTTTGTAGTCAATATCCTTTATATCGTCCGGTGTGTACAGTCTGTTAATCACATCGCCGGAACCGGTTCTGAAAACCTCTTTGCTTTCAGGTGCCTTAGCCAGTGACTTGGCCAATACACTATCTTCCCATTCTTTTTTTGCTTCTTGAATCAGAGCAATTTCTTGCTTGTCAAACATAGGTAATTCCTCCTAAACAGATAATTGGTTGACAGAAAGTGTGGTATGACAGTCATACCTGCACATATTATACATTATTATTAAAGCCAGTGGGAATTTAAAGCTGTGCATTTTGGTATTTTTTTTGTACACCTGCCCGGCTTAATAACGTGATTCAAAGAACTCCTCCAGCCGCTTCATAATCTGATCCGAGCTCATGCTCTTTAACAGATATCCTTGCGGGCCTTCACCTATTGCCTGCATAACGCTGTCCGAGTCGCTCTTTCCAGTCAGAAACATCACAGGAATGTCTGCGACCCTCTCATTTTCATGAATCTTTGCCAGTGTTTCCGGGCCGGACATCCCGGGCATCTCGTGATCCAACAGAATCAAATCCGGACGGCGTCCCCTAAGAAAGGTCAGCACCTCTCTACCGGAATTGCACATATAGACGGTATAGGTCGGCTCCAGAATTTCCTTGAACGCATGAAGCACGGTTCCCGAATCGTCCACAAGAAGAATGATTTTTTTCTTTGTCCTCTTTTCGACACTGCCGAGGCCTTCCATCAGACCCTCAACGACATTCCTCGTATTAATCGGACGCTTGTATTCGCCGCTGATGATCTTTGGGTTTATGGATTCCTTTACTGACGCCACGTCTTCGGCATATCCCATGATATAAAGCGGCATTTTCTCCGTCGAACACATTTCATTAATCCGGCTCAGCAGCATTTTGTTTTTGGATACCATATCATCGAGCGACAGAAATACAATCATCTTCTGTCCGCTGAGGGACTCTACCTCACTCGCATTGAAATTATAAAAAATACTCTCAACACGCTCTGCTGCAAGGCCTTTTGCAATTGCTTCAACGATAAACGACTTACCGTTGCTGATAAAAGCTATTTTGTAACTCATTCTGATTCCCTTTCACTTTTCAATAATAAATAATCATTAATGACTTTCGTGATGTCTTCCCTCGCCACTTCAGCCATCAGTACCTTTAATTTTTCATAGACCGATTTGAAGCCCGTAGGTAGTTTATGCGCCGCGAAGCTTTCCATAACTGCCATTGCTACATCAAAATCAAACACTTCAATAGCTTCCTTCATCACCTGCAAGCCTTCCTCGATTTCATTCTCTGTAATCTCCGGAAGGTTGAATATCCCCCGCGCTTCGCGGAATTCAGTTTCCGCTTTTTCGATTATCTGCGACATCTTGTTTCCGAGCCCCCTGTATTCCTCGATGAGCTCTCCCGCGCCGCCGAAAATAATCTCAATTTCACCGTTCTTGCCACATTCTTCAAGTATCTTTGCATGCTCGGACAAATCATTTGCTCCAATCATACGGGCCGAACTTTTAAGCGCATGCACTTCTATTGTAAAGTTCTTGATATCACCATCGGTGAGCAGCTTTTCTATCTTTTCCGCCCTGTAATCGATTGTGTCCCTGAACTCCTTGAATACCTTTCCGTAAAGCTCTCTTCCGCCAAGCATTGATACCGCTTCCTCAAGGGCAAAGCTGCCGTCTTCTTCCACAAGGCTGCAGATATAATCGTCTTCGGTTATTTCCTTTTCCTGCGTGGTCGCTGCCTCCTCACACAATGTTACCTTTTGCGGCGGCAGATACTGAATCAGGATTTTTTCCAGATTTTCCGTATCTATAGGCTTTGATATGTAGTCTGTAAATCCCTCGCGCAGATAATTCTCGCGCATGCCTGTTATTGCATTTGCGGTAACCACTATTATAGGCGTGGATTTGTAATTCATATCCTCGCTGGTCCTGAGCCTGTACATGGTTTCCACTCCGTCCATATCAGGCATCATGTGGTCAAGCAGAATAATGTCATAATCGGTTTGTGCTGCCTTTGCCAGACATTCGTTGCCCGAAAGCGCAGTATCTATCTGCATCTTTGTTTCCTTTAAGAGGTTTGTGAAAACCGTCAGGTTAATCGGTATATCATCGACCGCCAAAAGCTTTGCCTCCGGTGCAGTAAACGAAACCCTGTAGGCATCGTGCTTTTTCTTTGCCAGATTCTCGTTTTGAATTTTTCCGCTGAATTCGCTAATCGGAGTCCAGTCTCTGACTTCGAGCGGTATCTCGAATGAAAAAGTACTGCCCATTCCGTAAACACTTTCGACCTTTAATTCCGAATCCATCAGCTTCAGCAGCTGCACGCAAATGCTGATGCCGAGGCCTGTGCCTTCGATGTGGTTAATGCTCTGCTCGTCGAGTCTTGCATATGGCTTTACGAGAGCGTCCATGTCTTCTTCTCTGATGCCGCGACCCGTATCGGTAACGCTTATCTTTATGTCGATGTGATTTTCGTTTATCTTGACGAAGTCGACGTTCGTGGTAACGCTGCCCTTGTCGGTATACTTGACCGCATTTGTCAGTATGTTTGTGGCAATCTGTCTGATGCGCACTTCGTCGCCGTAGAGTATGTGCGGTATGTCGGGGTTCACGTTCAAAATCATCTCGAGGCCCTTGTCACGACCGCGCGGTACAATCATGCTGTGGACGTCGTTTAGCACGGTGGCGGTATCAAACTCCACCGGGTAGAGCTCCATCCTGCCGGATTCAATCCTTGAAAAGTCGAGGACATCATTAATAACCGACAGAAGTGTACGCCCCGAGCTGCGAATCTCCTCGGCGTACTGCCGAATTGGTTCTTCACTGCTCTCGCGGAGGATCATCTCGTCGAGGCCGAGCACGGCGTTGATTGGCGAACGAATCTCGTGGCTCATGCGGGCGAGGAATGAAGACTTGGCGCGGTCTGCTTCTCTGGCTTTTCGCGTTGCGTCAATCAGCCTGCGTTCCTGGCGCATGTTCTTTACAAAGCGCTTTCTTTCAAGATATGCGAGCAGTATGAATACCGTGAAAATGATTGTGCTGTTTGTGAACAGGTCTCTGCCGTATTCGTGCATATACTTCGGCAGCATGATTGCGGCAGGCACCAACAGCATAACCGTAAATATCGTAGGCTCCACCCTGATTATTATGATGGTAAGCAGGCACGTTATTATCAAAACAAGCAGCCCATTAACATACATTGAGGATGTGTACATGTCATATATACTGAAAACCAGCGCAAAAGCCATGCCGTAGACACCGATACTGTCTCTGATAAATGCCGGCATTTTATTCAAGGTCAAAATCATCAGAGCGTGCACGAGCCCCAGAAGGCTCAGAAATGCCAGCCCTCCAAAGTAAATTTCTCTTTCAACCACACCTATTACGTTTGACCCGAATATCATCATTGCAATTGTAAAAATATTCAGCGGTAAATACACGCATATTGCGGCCTTTGCATTCGAAATAGCCACCCTCTTTTTGAAAGCAAGTGGAATAAAGAAATTCTTTTTATACCATTCAAAGAAATTTGATTTCCCAATATCGCTTTGAATTGCTTTTTTATATTTTTTTGGTTTCATATGCTCCATACGGATATTTTACCCGTTTTGGTGCTGTTTTTCAATGGATATGCAAATCTTTTAGGCTGTAAATGTGATTTTTTCACGTAGTATAGAAAAAGACCTGCAAGCTATGCCTGCAGGTCTTTGTGTCTGGTGAAGGTGATGGGAATCGAACCCATGTCCGAAAGTAATTCCAAAAGAATTTCTCCGAGCGCAGCCTGTGATTTTTTGTTTCGCATTGCCAGTCGCCCATAGGCAGGCTAAAGGCTTTGCTATCTCGTAGGTCCCCTGTGCTACCGAGAACTCACACAGAGTTTTCCCGTATGTCGAGGCCGGATTCCTCACCTACGGGTGAATGAGGACCGACCACGCTACCGCTGTGCGCGGCGCAGAACTATGCTGCTAATGCGTAATTAGTGTTATTTTTAGCGTTTGTATTTAACGTGCCATTTTTAACGCAGACTTGGCAAACTGCGGCTCGCTTATCTTCCTTCCTCGCCCCCGTCGAAACCGAACACCCCCGGGGTTCAGCAAAGGGAACTCGCATTTGGCTCCCCTTTTACACTATTATTGTACATCGCCGCATACATATTATCAAGTTACAGCTATGTTACGGCTCTACTTCAAAAACATTAAAATACAAAAAGGCGAATTTGGGGACAGGCACCAAATTCGCCTTTTTGGAAGTTTGGTGCCTGTCCCCAAATTCGCCTTAGCTGCGCCGGTCCCTGCCCGTCTCTTTGTAATAGCGGGACTTGTCTTTGTACATTTCCTTTTCGGCACGGCGCACGAGATCGAGCACGGTGCCTTCGCCACCGTAGGCGACGCCTATTGCTGCCATCCGATCGTTTTGGTTTATAATCTCTCTGAATGCTCCGACCTTTCTTTCCAGCTCTTCAGAATCTGTATTGCGAAGCAAAACGACGAACTCATCTCCGCTTATTCGAAACATTGCATCGCCCCTGAAATTCTCAGTCAGTAGATTTGCAAACTTTATAATATACTTGTCGCCTTCTGCATGCCCATAGGTATAGTTTACACTCTTTAACGAGTTTAAGTCACAAAAAACAGCACCGATATCGAGTAAGTTCCACGGTTTTTGCACGGTTTCGACATATGCCCTGCGGTTTCCCAGCTGTGTGAGCGAATCAATGCGCGATGTTTCTTCCAGCACTTTTGCACAGAGTCTGGACTCAGCAATTGTCTGTGACTGTATCGTGACGTAAATAACCAGCAACGAGAATGCCTCTGCCGGATATGCGAAATCCACAGAATCGGTTATAAGATAAAATCCTACTGTGAAAGTAGGAAACAGCATATATGTGCTGAGCGCTAAAGTTCTCCTGCCTCCCAAAATTTTTCCGTAGATAAACAAAACTACATACAAATACAGCATGCATCCCAGCGGCAGGATATTTATAACATTTTCCCACGAACCTGCAACGTATTTGTAATCAACAATATTGAACAGTCCCCCGTTGATTGAGCCTATCAAAATTATAAAAAAGTCAATGCCCGTTATTACCACCACGGGGAGAACGATTTTATATGAAATATCCACAAGCTCCCGTATTACAGCCGCCAGATACATGGCAAACCCCGCAAATACGAGACAGCTTATTAAAAAAGACGCACTGTTAACAAAATATAGAAGTGGTGCATTTTTCGTACTGCCTTCAATTGCATAGCTGACTGCATCAATTGACGATCCTATGCTGCAAATGGCTATGCATACAATAAAAAGCACGGTTGAACGCTTTGCCCTCTTGATGTCACTAATACTGCCGCAAAAAATAATGAGCATTATTATCGTTGATAGTATATCTGTGGCTATAATTACCGAATTCATCTAATACTCCCACGCATTATTTCCAAATACTTGCACTCAGAATTATATATTCCCAACGCGGCTTTGTCAAAGAATTATTCATTACCCGCATATCACACCAAAAATTACGACAAGCATCGTCAGCATGCCGAAATTTGTCACGAGGAACCACTTCATAAATCCGGCAAGGTCGGCATCCTTTGCCACCATGTAGAGCTTGATTGAAATCAGGCTTGCAAGGCTTGCGACAGGTGTGCCGAGGCCACCGATGTCAACGCCCAGCAGCAGCTCTCGTGCGCTTTCTGTGAAGCCTGCGAGAAGCAGCGTGGCCGGCACATTGCTTATGACCTGACTGAGGCCTGCGCCCAGCAGCAGCTCGTGGCCTTTGATGGCAGTGCTTAAAACTTCGTACACGGCTTCGATTCTGGCCATGTTGCCCGAAAATACGAAAAAGCAGATGAAGGTCAGGAGCAGCAGAAAGTCTGCGTGGATCAGCATTTTTCGGTCGTACACGGCAATTACCAGCACTACTGCGGCAAGCATGAGGGGCCAGCTGATTACGCGAAGCACAGTCAGGATACACACGCCAAAGAGTAGCGCATATACGGCCAGAGATTTATGGTTCAGCGCCTCCTTTCCGCGCATTTCGTGGTTTATTTCATCCTTTGGCAGAATCATGCATAAAAGCAGCGTGATTATGAGGCTCACTATCCAGACAGGAAAGCTCATCCTCAAAAACTCTGCTGCCGGTATGTCGTAATACGAATAAATGTAAAGATTTTGCGGATTACCTACGGGCGTCAGCATGCTGCCCATGTTTGCAGCAACGGTCTGGAATACGATTACGGGGATAATCTGTTTCTGCTGCCCCGCAATCGACAGCACCATTATCGAAAACGGCACAAAGGTTAAAAGCGATACATCGTTTGTAATCAGCATGGAGCTTACGAAGCATAGCATCACCAGCACGAAACCCAGCTGCCTGGTGGTCGAAGCACGCTTGCACAGCGTACGCGCAAGCGAACTGAAGGCTCCGGCTCTGCGAAGGCCTGCAACCACAACCATGAGGCAGTACAAAAGCGCCAGGGTTCGCCAGTCGATGTAGCCGGCGTATGCGGAATCAGGGCGCACAAAAAAGCAGCTGATAACAGCTGCAAAAAATGCTATAACCAGTATTATGTCATGTCTAATTGCATTCAGTACCTTTCTCATGGTTATATCCTCTGACCTGTCCCCAATTTCGCCTTTTTTCCAATTTGGTGCCTGTCCCCAAATTAGCGTTTTAGGGCCTGGGCCATGTGGCGCTCATCGTCACGTTTCTTTAAGTCGTCGCGCTTGTCGTAGAGCTTTTTGCCGCGTGCGACAGCCAGCTCCATTTTGGCGAGACCGTTTTCGTTTATGTACATCGTCAGCGGAATCAGTGTCAGACCCTGCTGCGAAATAAGTCCAATCAGCTTGCTTATCTCCTTTTTGTGAAGGAGCAGCTTTTTCGGGCGGAGCGGGTCTGTGTTAAAACGATTTCCCTGCTTGTAGGGGCTGATGTGCATTCCGTAAACGATTACCTCACCGTCCTCCACCTTTGCAAAGGATTCCTTTAGGTTTACCCTGCCCTGGCGAACCGATTTTATTTCTGTCCCGGTCAGCACAATTCCCGCCTCATAGATCTCGTCTATGAAGTAGTCATGCCTTGCCTTTTTATTGTTAGCTACAAGTTTTCTTTCTCTCTTCATCTTTCAATTTCCCTCTTTATGTTAGCTTTTTTAGCGTTTGCGTGCCTACTCGGCGTAGTCGAAATCGCCCGCTATTCTTGCGGCCTCCTTGCTGTCGTCCACCCAGTCGCCCGCGCTGCCGATCAGCTTGAGCGGTGCCAGACGGAATACTGCCTTGCCCACTATGCTGTCAATGTCGACGCAGCCTACGCGGTAGTCACGGCTGTCAACACTGACGAGTCTGTTGTCGCCCATGCAGAACAGTTGACCTTCAGGCACCGTGTACGGCTCGATATATCCGTTTGTGGTGCCGTCCTTTATGTAAGCCTCTTTATAAACCTCGCCGTTCAGGTAAACCTTGCCGTCCATGATGGCAATCGTATCTCCCGGCAGTCCGATAACTCTCTTTATCAGCAGCTTTTCACCGCCGTTAAGCGCCGTAAGCCCCGAATGGAACACTACAATATCGCCGCGCT
>DGGP01000112.1:11906-21021 GCA_002392265.1 Firmicutes bacterium UBA3871
GCGCTTTGGCTCGCCGAAAAGTGTATAGGCCTGCTTGCTTAAAAAGATATAGTGGTTCTCGTAAAGCGTAGGCTCCATCGAGCTTTCCTTTACGATTGTAGGCTTTATGAACTGCAGAATCAGAACTGCAATCACAACCGCAATCAGGATGTCCCTAATCCATTCCTTTACAACCGATGCCGTACTTTGTTTTTTCTGAGGCTCCGCCCCATCAGCAGCAGGTTCAGCAGCAGGTTCTTCTGTCACGCTTTCAGCTGCTTTGATCTCTTCTTTAATCTCTTCTCTGCTAATTTCCATTTTTTCATTTTCCCTTTCAAATATCTGTTTCCTGCCCGAATAAGTCTCGAACAATTTCCGCCATATCCGGCGGCAGCATGCATTTAACCGTCTTCCCCGTCAGATAGGCGAGTTCGTCTTCACCGCGCAGGAACTCCAGCCTGTAAGCATGCAGCAGCTGCGTTGTCAGGTGATATCGCCTACCAACGATTTCATTTACTCTACGCCTTCCGTACTTTGTGTCGCCGATTACCGGATATCCTGCCTTTGCAAGATGCGCGCGAATCTGATGAGTCCTGCCGGTGATAAGCTCCACCTCTACAAGTGTGAACTCCTCCCCACAGAGGCTCCCATAAGCCAGCGGCACGGCATTTGTTTCCATCAGCTTTCCCGCATCGGCACTTTCCGCCAGCACACGCACAGTGTTGCGGAAGGAATCCTTTTCCATGCGGTCACGCAGCTTCAGCGGCTCTGCCATGTGGCCGGCAACGACAGTCAGGTAGTACTTGCTGACGCAGCCTTCCTCGCGTATCATGCGGTTTGCGGCCCTCAGTGCGCCTGCCGTCTTGCCGAACAGCACCAGTCCGGTAGTGTTGCGGTCGAGCCTGTTGGCGGGTGAAGGCGTGAAAGTCTTTGCTTGGCCGGGCCTGTACTCGCCTCTGTCTATGAGGTATGATATAACCTGATTTGTCAGGTGGTTTTTCTTTTCGTGTTCGTCGCCGTGCGTGAGCAGTCCGAAAGGCTTTTCGGCGATGAGTATGTTTTCGTCTTCGTAGGCGATGCGAAAGCTCTTCCTGGAGCGTCTGATTTCCTTTGCTCTGTGAAAGGCTTCGTGCTGCTCGTCCGTGATGTATACGGTGATTTCATCGCCGGCGCTCAGCATGGTTTCCTGCGCAGCGCGCTTTCCGTTCAGCTTTACATCCTTCCGGATCATCTTGTAGATGGCTGAAAGCGGCGCCTGATTGTAATATTTTTTGAGGAATCGGTCCAGTCTCTGGCCCGCCTCATTGTCTTCAATCATTATTTTTACCATAGCTTATATAATACCACATATGTCCTTTATTTTCAAAGGTCTTATTGGAGCAAAGCAAATTTCACAAGTTCTTCATTGTTATAAACCCCGTTTTGTGATAAAGTATCATTGTTGGGAGAAATTATTATGAATCACTTAAAGAACTTTTTTTATGACAAAAACGATATATTTATAGCTCTGATAATACTCGCAGCGGCAACTTTAATCATTCTCTGGCGCATCGAGGTTATTATGGACTATCCAAAGGATTTGGTTGCAAGCGCATACGAGGAAAAGGCAAATCAGGGGCCTGTCACAACACCTTACGACCGCGATGATAACGCAGGTACGGTGAGTGACTCAGCCGTAAGTGCCACAGGCGATGCCATAGACGATTCCGGCCTTGGCAGCGAGGAGCCTGAGGTTTACGCAATCTATGTAAACTCCGGTCAGAATCTGACCGAGCTTGGAAATATCCTCGCAAGCTGCGGTTTCTACACCGATGCCGAGGAATTCCTGACCTATGTAAATGCAGCGGGCGCAGCATCGCGTATCCAGATGGGTAACCACTTTATCCCTGCGGGCGCTACCAAAGAGGAATGCATCGACTATCTCTGCGAGGTCGGCATTTAGCCTAATTTCACAGCCGGGCAGTCAAACGGGCAAAAAAAAACGAAAAATATGACTCCAAATGCACTTATCGATTTGCACTCGGAGTCATTTTATTTTTTACATACTTTTTACATACTTTTGGCGGCCCTTCGCTATCCTCTGAATCTGCTTTCAGTAATCGGCTGAACCTCTTCCATCGTTATGGCCTCGTCATTACTTGCCAGATGCAGCATCAGCCTGAATACATCGGCCTTTTCATCCTTTCTGCCGATGGCCGCAGCAAGCTCCTCCGCGGTAAAGGCTTTGCCCGGATTTTCGAGCATACAGGCCTTTGCCATGTTTTTAAGCTCGATCAGTCTGTTCGCAGCCTTCTTTCCAAACTCAACCGCCGGCTGATGATAGGCATTTACATTTATCATCCTTGCATAGATGCCTACGGCCCTCTCATAGAGTGCAATCAGCATGCCCACATAATATGCCGAATCATCCGGCACGGTTATTGTGATGGTATGCTTTCCATGATCCTCGAGGGCTTTCTTTGTGCCGAGCATAAAAGCGTTGAGATAATCACCGCTGGTGCTGTCCTCACCGACAATAGGCGATTTTCCTTCTCTGTCCTTTAATATCTGAACAAAGGTCGTAAACACATTGAATGGGCCGCCTACCAGCTGCTGCACATAAGAATGCTGGTCCGAAGAGCCTTTGTTTCCAAACACCGCAAGCCCCTGATTAACAGTTCCGCCATCCAGGTCAAACTCTTTCCCGAGCGACTCCATAACCAGCTGCTGCAGGTACTTCGCAAACAACCCCAGGCTGTCTCTGTAAGGCAGCACAACCATACTCTCGCCGCCCTCACCACCGCTTGCATAGTACCATGCAAGCGCCATAATTGCCGCAGGATTATCGCGGAAGCTCTTGTTTCTTCCCAGCCTGTCGCAGTCGGAAGCTCCAAGGAGTAAGCCGTCAACATCGATGCCCGCAAGACTCAGTGGCAAGAGACCGACAGCCGACATCACGGAAGTGCGGCCGCCTACCCAGTCCCACATAGGGAATACTGCCAGCCAGCCCTCCCTTTCAGCCTGCGCTTCGAGCTTGCTGCCCTTGCCTGTTATGCAGACCGCGTGCTTTCCAAAGTCAAGGCCGTGGCCTTCGTAAAAGGCTCTCGCCTCCTCCATTGAGTTTCTCGTTTCGATTGTTCCGCCACTCTTTGAAATGACAATCAGCAGCGCCTCATCGAGGCATTCCTCAACCAGACCAAAAATTCTGTCCATGCCGGCAGGATCTGTATTATCAAGGAAATAAAGCTCCGTTCCGACGCCCTTTTCATGCAGGGCATCGTAGATGAAGGCAGGTCCCAGACTGCTCCCGCCCATACCCGAAACCAGAGCATATTTGAATTTCGAGTTTTTTTCCGAAAGGATTTTACCCTTTACAACGGAATCTGCAAATTTCTTTACGGCATTCTTTGCTCCGTTTATTTCATCGGCTATTTCCTTTTTAGGCGCTATCTCCGTATTTCTGAGCCAGTAGTGTCCTACCATCCTCTTCTCATCGGGATTCGCTATGCAGCCTTTTTCGAGTTCGTCCATAAAGACCAGCGCGTCATCAAGCTTTGCGCTCTTCTCGGCGATATATTTGTCCGAGATGTCCATTCCACCGTACTCTATCATCAGTCCGGTTTCTTTGTCATAAAAAAGGTTCTTGCACAGTTTGTCCCATTCCTTCATCGTTTATTACCTCCCACTTACTTTTACAAGCCTGCGAAGCCTCGATATAGCCTCGCCCATATCCTTTTTTTCAGCCTGCCAGCTCCAGTTCTTCCCCAGACTGCCTGGCACATTCATTCTGGCATCACTTCCGAGGAGCATCGCATCCTGAAGCGGCACAAATACCACATCCGCATCGGATTTGAACATTATTTCAAGCAGCTTTTCCGCACACTTTTCTGCATCCTTTTCAGGGAAGCTCTTTTCACACCAGCCGACCAGGGTATCGTTGTCATGCGTTCCGCTGTAAACGACCTTTCCCTTTGGTGCTTTGTATTCAAACGGATCCGAGTCACTGAACTGAAGCACATCCATGCCCGGGAACCCGTTTACGTCAAGCAGCACTCTGACCGCCGGTGTTATCACGCCGAGGTCTTCGGCAATTACAGGAAGCGGTCCGAATCTCCTGTGAGCAGCTTCAAACAGCTCCATGCCCTTTGCCTTTACCCATCTGCCTTCCTTTGCAGTCCTTCCGCCCGGCACGCACCAGCTTGCTTCAAAGCCTCTGAAGTGATCGAGGCGCACGTAATCAAACAGTCTAAACAGCCTCTGAAGCCTCTGAAGCCACCATTCAAATCCATCCTTTTCGAGCTCGTCCCAGTCATACAGAGGGTTCCCCCAAAGCTGGCCTTCCTCGGAAAAGCTGTCAGGCGGCACGCCTGCCTGATCGGAAACGGTACCATCCTCAGCGAGCTTAAAATACTTTTTCCACTGCTTTGCATCTATCGATACCGCCGATACGAACATCGGTATATCGCCTACCAGCTTTATTCCCTTTGAAGCAGCGTACTGTTTAACTTTTAGCCACTCCCTGTCAAAGAGATACTGGCAAAAGCCTTCGAACTCTCCGTCTTTGCCAAATGCAGCCATATAGCCGTTTATCCAGTACTCGTTTTCCTTCAAAAATGCCTTGTAGTCATCCTGCCTTTTGCCGCTATTTTTGAAATCTCTGTAGAGTCTCTCAAGTGCTGTCCTGTCATAGCAGAGCAGGTTCACGTTGCCCGCAAAGGCGGATGTTCCGGCATAAGGCGAGCCATACTCGTCTGTAGGATTTATCGGCAGCATCTGCCAGTACCTTACGCCTGCATCGCTCAGACTGTCAATGAAGCCGTACGCCGCATCGAGCCCCTTTTCGCTGAATCCCGGAAGCGAGGTGACATGACAGATAACGCCCGCTCCTCTTTCAAGCTTTACACCTCGAGGCTCCCTCTTTCCGAAGCGGATGACCGCAGAATCAAGAGGGCCGAGCTGAAGCAGGGCTTTACCGTCCTCTATTACCATATCCTTTCCGCTGACAAGCTCTGCAACCTCCGCCGCAGGTGCCTCAAAGCGAAATTCCTTCTTCTCCCATCTGTTTCTGTTTATCAGAACCGCAAAGCAGCCGTCACTGCCGGTTCTGTAATATCCAAACACATCATCACATGGAGCAAACGGTTTAAAATCGCCGTCGGTAAAGGCCGCATAAGCCTTCCTGAAATACATCGCACCCATATGCATGACCATGGCATCTTTGTCCTCCATCCCCCAAGGGTACGGATTTCTGTTACATGGATCCGCGCCTCCCGTCATGCCGGCTTCATCGCCGTAGTATATGCAAGGCACACCCGGAAATGTCATCTGCACTACCAGTGCCAGCCACAGTCTGGCCTTTGCGAGGCCCATGTTAAAAGGCTCTTCCCCGAGTATTGAAAGTATCCTCGGCCTGTCGTGGCTGCCGAGCATGTTAAACCCGCTGTAAAAGGCATCTTTCGGATAGTTTTCCTGCAGCGTTAAAAAGCTTTCCGCAGCATCTGCCGCCGAGATATGCCCCAGCAGGAACTCAATCATCGCATCTCTGAAAGGATAGTTCATTACCCCGTCGAGCTCCGTTCCCAGGAAATAGCGTCTCAGCTGCCCATAGCTGATTTTGTTCGAGGCGTCTTCCCACACCTCACCTATCAGGACACCGTCCTCCTTTTCAGCCAGAAGCGCCTCCTTTATTTCGCAGATAAATCTGTCAGGAAGCTCATCCGCAACATCAAGCCTGAAGCCTGAAGCGCCGCATCCGAGCCATTTCCTGACCACACCATCCTTTCCCGCAATCAGCTCTCTAAATGACGGGTCGTCTTCGTTTACCGCAGGCAGGTCCGCAACACCCCACCAGCTGTCATAGCCGCAAGGGGAGTCATTAAAATTAAACCAGCTCCTGTATTTTGAATCGGGATTGTCATATGCGCCTCCGCCATAATTTCCGTATCTGTCGAAATATATGCTGTCGCAGCCCGTATGATTGAATACCCCGTCAAGAATTATTCTGATTCCTTTTTCCTCTGCTGCTTTGCAAAGGTGCCTGAAATCCTCTTCACTGCCGAGAAGAGGATCTATTTTCATATAGTTTGCAGTATCATAGCGATGCCAGCTCGCAGCCTCAAAAACAGGGTTGAGATAAATTACCGTTATCCCCATATCCTTAAGATACTGCAGCTTGCTTTCTATCCCTGCGAGGCTTCCTGCATGAAACCTCCAGCGAGTGATATTACCCGCTTCGTCTTTGTCGTATGATGACTCGGTTTCCCAAGGCTCCACCAGCACTCTTTCAGGGCCGTTTCTCTTTTCAAGCAGATACTCCGCCCTTTTTGCGTATTCGCTGTCTCTGGCGAAAACATCAGGAAATATCTGATATATGCATGCGTTTTTGTACCACGCCGGCACATCTCTTTTTTCATATACGGTAATCTGAAACGAAGGGGGCTCATAATCGCAAATTTCGCCCTCTCCGCCGGTTTTCCCCGGCTTTGCGCCATAAAGGACGCTGCGCCCGTCATGGCAGGTTAAAACAAAGCGATACCAGATTATGTCGGCCTCAGGAAATTTTACCGAGCAGGAAAAGAAAGTACCTTCCTGACCTTCTTCCTTTTTCATTTCTGTGAAGCTTTCGCCTTTTCCGTCTATCCAGACTCTCAGAGCGCAGCTCCGATAAGTTTCAAAATCTGCCGCAATTCGGAGCGTAATATCTTCCCCGACCTGCGCAGCGCCGAATGGATTTCTGTAGAGAAGGCTCCGTGAATCATGAAAAACTCCCATGCACTATCCTCCGTTAACCTCTGCCGAGCAACTCCTCGTAAATCTTTCTGTATTCAAGGCTGGATTTTTCCCAGCTATAGTCCTCTTTCATGGCCGTCAGCTGCAGCTTTCTCCATGCCTCCTTGTCTTCCTTAAAGAGCGCTACCGCATCCTTTAGGGTAAACAACATCTCATGAGCGTTTATGTGTGCAAACGAAAAGCCGTTGCCCTCGCCGGTAAACTTGTTGTAAGGACGCACAGTATCCTTCAGACCGCCTGTTTCTCTGACTACAGGCAGTGTGCCGTAAGCCATCGCAATCATCTGCGCCAAGCCGCACGGTTCAAACACCGAAGGCATCAGCAGCATGTCCGCCCCCGCATAGATGCGGTGTGAAAGTGCTTCGTCGAATTTCAGAAGCAGCCTGAAATTGTCCCCGAACTCGTAAGCAAAGCCCTTTAGTGCATCCTCATACTTTTTGTCACCTGTTCCGAGTATCACAATCTGAGCGCCCAGCCCCGCAATTTCGCCGAAAACTCTCGTCAAAAGGTCGCACCCTTTTTGTGCGGTAAGTCTGCCGATCATTGCAATTATCGGTACCTCCGGATTTTCAGGAAGTCCCAGCTCCGCCTGAAGCAGGCGTTTGCATTCGGCTTTTCCGGTCAAATCGTCCGCTGAAAAATGTTCTTTAATAGCTTTGTCTTTTTCGGGATTATATGCTGTGTAATCTATCCCGTTTAATATGCCCCTCATAATACTGCGCCGCCTGCGCAGAACATCCTCAACACCCTCGCCAAAGAACGGATCTGTCACTTCCTCGGCATAGGTAGGAGATACCATGGTTATGGCATCCGTATAGCAGAGACCGCCCTTTAAATAGTTTATGGTCTGCCTGCCGCAGCTGAGCTGATCCTCTGCTGCCTTTATCCCTTTCAGCCCTAAAACATCGCCAAGGACGTAGTCCGAATACTTTCCCTGGAATTTCAGGTTGTGCACTGTCAGCACGGTCTTTACATTGTCCCAGATTTTGTCTCCGTGATAAAACTCTCTGAGGAATACCGGTGCCAAAGCAGTATGCCAGTCATTGCAGTGCAGAATATCACATTTGAATCGCGGCAGATGAGTCATTGCCTCAACCACAGCCTTCGCAAAAAATGCAATTCTTTCTCCGTCGTCAAAGTATCCGTAAGGTGCGCCTCTGTGAAAATAATATTCGTTATCCACGAAATAAAAGGTCAGACCTTTATACATCAGCTTTTCAATACCGCAGTAAAGATTTCTCCAACCGAGCGGAACATAAAAATCCGTTACGTGAACCATGCGCGATGTGTATTCCTCAGGAATGGTGTCAAATTTTGGCATGATTACACGCACATTAAGTCCTGCCTTTTTCAGCTCAAAAGGCATCGATCCTCCTACATCTCCGAGACCACCCGTCTTCATAAAAGGTACCGCCTCGAATATGGCAAACAGTACGTTTATCTTTTGTTCCTGCTCTGTCTGCTTTTTGGTTTTGCTTTTAGTTGCCATTTCCCCTCCGGTTTTATTTCTGCGCCTTTCTCATTACGAAAGGTGTTGTCTTTGTTCCCTTTATGGACACCTTTTTGCTGATCACATTACGTCTGTCTATGATTGCATAGTCAACCTTTGCTCCGTCATCAATGACGCAGCCCTGGAAAATGATGCTGTTTGTAACCTTTGCGCCTTTTCCTATTCTGACATTACTTGAAATAATGCTGTTCTCAACTGTGCCTTCTATCTGGCTACCATCCTGGATGATTGAACGCTTTACACTGCAGCCGTTTATGAATTTGGCAGGCATATGGTCGTGCTGCTTTGTAAGGATTGTTGTCCCGCCGAGCAGCAGCGGTCCGTATATTTCTTCCCTCAGCAGCTCCATATTGGCATCAAAGTACTGCTTTTCCGTGAAAAGGCTGTATGAAAAGCCATCATATTTGTAAGCCCTGATATCCAGCTTTCCAAACTCGCTGCCGAGAATGTCAAAGAGGTCCATAAAATTGATTGCCTTGTAGAACTTCAAAAGGTTGTAAAGCGTAGGTCTGTTAATTACAAAGCAGTCGAGGAACATAGGCTGTCCCTTCTTTGCTCCGTCGTGCATGCTGGTCACTCTGTCCTTTTCCATGCGGACGCTTCGCATATACTCGTTGTCCCTTTCTGCATTCTTGTAAACTATAGTCATGTCTGCTCCGCTGTCGTGATGGTATCTGACCAAATCCTCGTAATCGATTGCAGTGACGGTATTTGCAGCTGTCGCCAGTATATAATCGGCTCTGCTTCTGTCGAGGAAAATCTTGTTCCTGTCGAGATCGCGGAGTATGAAGCGGCTGTTCCCGTTTGATACGCCGTAAACCGTGCCCGGCAGGATATGAAGTCCGCCTGTCTTTCTGT
>DGGP01000008.1 GCA_002392265.1 Firmicutes bacterium UBA3871
AACAGCAACGTATAACAGAACTAAGTACGCAACAAATTGGATAAACAAAGACACAAAGCATATTGATGGATTAGCATGTTATCGTCCAATTAGCGCTAAAGAACGAATTCGCGCATCAAAAGACATAATAGGCGAAACTGAATTTCATGCTATGTCTGAAGCATTTATAGAATCATTCAACTTACAAAAGCATAGCATTACCGACAATTTTACAAGCGACAGAAATCTTAATAGTATTTCTAACATAAGAATTTTTTCTAATGATAACAGTTCACAAGAAGATGTGAATTACAGAGTGCTTGCAGCACCATCGACTGCACCTGATATACGACGAGCAAACACTTCAGATACAATGAGTTTTTTCATAAATAACAGCAAGCTAAATAAGGATTCCTCAATTCTCGCTATTACAACTAACAGATATTGCAACAGACAATTCATACAACTAGCAACTGAAATGCTTAACCTAAATGTGTCCTATTATTTGGACATTGTGGGTTCTCTTGATGATGATCACGTTGATACAATTGACGATTACAATCCTTATCAATATATCCACGATGTAATTGCAACGATTAATCTAATTGAGAAATTCAACAAAAGCCTTCCTACTTCCTAGCATTTACTAGTTCAGTTATGCACATATCAAGGGAAGAATTGCGCTTTTCTATCTGTTCATTATCTATCATTCTATAGAATACATCCTTTGAGCCAACTATAACAACACATTTCTTTGCTCTTGTAACTGCAGTATAAAGAATGTTACGAATCATTAATGGTTCAGGCGTCCTAAGCAAAGTGATTATGACTGCCGGATACTCACTTCCCTGAGATTTATGAACTGTTACTGCGTACGCATGCTCTAATTCATCAAGTTGTGAAAACTGATAATCTACGCTCCTATTATCATCGAACATTACTCTAAGAGTTCTAGTAACCATATCAATCATAGTTACGACTCCCATATCCCCATTAAACACACCAGTACCATTATTTACTGCCACATTATAGTCTGAATACTCCTTCCATTCCATCTGATAGTTGTTTTTAATCTGCATTACTTTGTCGCCTTCGCGCAGCAGCCTGCCGCCAAACTGCTTTTCCTTCAGCTTTGGATTTGGAGGATTAATTACCGCCTGAAGCTCGGCATTCAGGTTTATGCAGCCTAGAGTCCTCTTTCTGACCGGAGTCAGGACCTGAATATCTTTGGGCTCAATCCCTTCGTAATAGGCAGGAAGCCTGCGAACGACCAGGTCCTTTATCGTTGCCAGAATCATATTTTCGTTTTCGCATCGCATCAGGAAAAAGTCGCTGTCCCTTGTATTGCACTGAGGATACTCGCCGCGGTTGATATTGTGCGCATTCACAACAATCATCGAAGTCCCTGCCTGCCTGAAGATCTCAGTAAGCTTTTCTGCATATAAAAACTCACTGTCTATCAGATCTCTCAGCACATTTCCCGCCCCAACGCTCGGCAGCTGGTCGGCATCCCCCACCAAAACCAGCCTCGTTCCGGGCTTTATCGCATTTACCAGCGCATTCATCAGAAGCAGGTCTATCATCGAGGCCTCGTCTATGATTACAGCATCGTAATCAAGCGGATTCTCGGCGTTTCTTTCAAACTTCAGAAACTCCTCTTCCTCGGAATAGGCATATTCGAGCAGGCGATGTATGGTCGATGCATAATAACCGCTGGTCTCCGTTATACGCTTTGCCGCCCTGCCTGTCGGCGCTGCGATTGCCACATTCAGTCCGCCCTTTGTCATCCCGTCGATTATCGCATTTATTATCGTCGTCTTTCCGGTTCCCGGGCCGCCTGTTATAATACATACACTGTTTGCAACAGCCGCCGTAATCGCACGCTTTTGCTTTTCCGAGAGCTCTATTCCGCGCTTTGCCTCCATAACCGAAATCATGGCGTCCATGTCGATATCTATCATCTTTGGACGCGCATCCGCAATATAGGCAAGCTTTGCGCAAACATTCCGCTCCGCCTTGTAATAAGGCATCAGATAAACGACCTCCTGCCCTTCCAAAACCTCCATCTGGATGCTGCCGTCAAAGGTCAGCTTTGTCAGCGCATCCTCTATCAGCTCCCACGAAACCTCCAGCAGATTTGCCGTATTTTCCAGCAGAGTCGCCTTTTCGGCATAGGTATGCCCTTCGCTGACATAGTAGCTTAGCATATATTTAATTCCGCTTTCTATACGAAAGCTGTCATTTTTATCTATGCCCAGTTTTGCTGCAATCGCATCGGCCTTTTTAAATCCGATTCCTCTGATGTCCGCAATCATCTGATAAGGATTCTCCTTCAGGAGCTGAAGCGTCATGGCGCCGTAGCGGCGATAGAGCTTCATGGCATAAGCCGGACTGATGTCAAACCGCTGCAGAAAAAGCGACACCTCCGCAAACTCTCTATGGACAGCGAAGGCCTCCGCAATGGCCTGAGCCTTTTTCGGCCCGATGCCGGCGACCTCGGTCAGCCGGTCCGGCGACTCCTCAATCACGCTGAGCGTGGAGTCGCCGAAATGGCTCACGATTGCGTGAGCCATTTTCGGGCCTACGCCCTTCAGTACTCCGGATGCCAGAAAGTCCACTATACCATCCGTCGTTTCCGGCATAATTTCTTCATATTCGGTGAAAGCAAACTGCTCTCCATAGGTCGGATGAACCTTCCATTTTCCGCGTAACGCAAACATGCGGCCTTTTACGGCCGCAGGTAAAGTCCCGACCACGGTACACTGCAGGTCGTCGGTTTCACCCACAGCTACCGTGTATCCGTTATCCTCGTTTTGAAAAATAATCTCTGCCAGCTTTACGCGAATCTCCTGATTCATCTTTCCCCTTTACCTCTTTATTTAAGCCACTCCACGTTTCTGAGCTTTGCGCCCAGCTTGTGACGTTTGAACCATCTCGCCTTTTCAAGCAGCTGCTTTTTCGTGTTCATCTTTGGATGTCTGTGAACAACGTCTGTCAGCATCAAAAGCATTGCCCTAATCTTTTCCGGGTTGTCAGGCACAATACCCTCACTTACAAGCTCCTCGCCTGTCACTTCAAGGTCTTCAATATATACAGGGTATTTCATGGAAATGATTTCTCTATACATGTAGATACGTCCCTGAACCTTGTTATCAGGCGACCCGTAAACATTTACCTGGGCCTTTGCGACATTGTGCATATATGTATATCTGTCCAGTCCGTAGCGCGCCAAAAAATCCATCAGCATTTCAGGCTTACCCACAAAATGAAGATCGACAATATGGTCGATTACATCCTCAAAATGCTGCTTCATAACCGGATTATAGTTCAGATAATTAACAGCCCTGTGTGCTCTCTTTTTTCCAAGGCAAAGATAGAAAAGACCTATTCGCCTTTCCGCTACGTTTAACGTTTTATGCATATTGTCCGCAAGCTCTTCCATGTCCTTTATTTCACGGTTTCCGAGCTTTTCAAACGACGGACCCAATATATAAGGTAAAATTCCGCACGCAGCGAGCATTCTCAGCGCTTTACCCGCGTTGTCCGCGCCCATCAGATTAATAAATTCCTCTCGGATGGCATCTATACCTGCTGACGGGATTCTGTCAGCGTTTGCAACAATCGCCTCGTAGGTGCTCTTTGAAAGATCGTACCCCAGCTCGCTTACGAGAGTGATGGCTTTCAGCATCAGTATCGGCTCTGAATTAAAGACTTCCATAGGATTACCTACAGGCCTTACGAGCTTTTTTGCTATGTCATCTCTGCCGCCGTATGGGTCTACGAAGCCGTGTGATGTGCTGTCTGCCATTGCGCTTATCGTAAATTTCTGCTCCGCAAGAAAGCTTTCAACCTCATCGAGCGCAATTAAATCAACAATTACAGCATCCTGCTTTGCAGCATTCATTGCCGCTCTGGCATCATCAGGATTTGCAAGCTGCTTTTCAGCCTTTTCAATATCCTTTTCGCTGTAATCTATTCTGAGCCTGTTTTCGCTCCCCTCAAGCTTTTCAGCTCCCTCAAACATCCCTTGGATGCTCGAAATCGGCGCATTTACAATTATGTCCCAGTCGAGAGGCTCTGCCCCCGCCAAGGCCAGCCTGACGCAGTCGCCCACGCAGTACGCCTTTATTCCTTTGTTTTCCAACTCATTTATGATAGTGCTGACCTCTTTAGGAAGTTTTATCATGTCTTAAAAGTCCTCCGAATGCTTATAGATACGCCTGTTATCAAGCGTGAATACTCTGTCTGAAAAATCTCCCGGCTCTGTCTTTGACAAGGCTTCCTCGAAATCGAACATACGGGCATCGACAATGTCGAGATAGTGAAGCATTTCAGCTTCAGGGAAAAGCGGCTTTTTAGGGCTGCCGTATTC